>JAKSCZ010000648.1 GCA_022360335.1 Pseudomonadota bacterium | reverse complement strand
CTCCACGTGGTCGGGTCGATGCACGCGCGCAAGACGATGATGGCGGCGCTGTCGGACGGCTTCATAGCGCTCCCGGGCGGCTACGGCACGCTCGAGGAACTCGTCGAGATCGTTACGTGGGGCCAGTTGCGATTCCACGACAAGCCCTGCGGCGTGCTGAACGTGGACGGCTACTTCGACCACCTGTTGAGATTCCTCGATCACGCGCGCCGCGAAGGCTTCCTGCGCAAAGAGAACCGCGACATGTTGCTCGTCGACCCGGATGCGGCGGGGCTCGTGCGGCGCCTCGAGCGCTACACGGCGCCGCAGGTGGAGAAGTGGACGGCGTAGCCGGCCGTTTTCGACGAGGCGCTCGCCAAGGGCGGTACCAGTAATAAATCCGCGGCGTCCGCGGTCAACTCCCGAAATACCGGAGAAACGCAGTGCCACATTCCCTCTTGCCCACGACGCTCGCGCTGGTGCTGGCATCCAGCCTGGTTTGCAGTACGGCGATCCGCCACGGTCATGCCGACGTCCCCATCGCGGCGACGGCCGGGCAGGTCGCGCCGCTGCAGGCCGGTGACGACGCACCGAGATTCACCGTCCGCACGGTCGATAACCGGCCGTTCGAATTCGACCCGCTCTCGCTCGAGCGCGCCGCCGTGCTGATCAGCTTCCGGGGCGGCTGGTGCCCCTACTGCAACCTGCACCTGTCCGAGCTGCGGCACGTGGTCCCGGAGCTCGCGGACATGGGAATCGACGTACTGTTCCTGAGCGGCGACCGGCCCGGATTGCTGTATGCGGGCCTCGCACGGGAAACGCAGGAAGACATCGCGGGCCTCGACTACACGATTCTCAGCGATGCCGACGCGCAGGCTGCGATGGCGCTCGGGACAGCCTTCGAGGCATCGGCTGCGGCGATCGATCGTCTTCGCGACAAAGGCGGGGACATCGAAGGCTCCTCCATGGCGAGACAGGGCGTGCTGCCCGTGCCGTCCGTGTTCGTGGTCGATGCGGGCGGCAGGATCGTCTTTGCCCACGTCAATGCGGACTACAAGGTCCGGCTGGCGGCGCAGGATCTGCT
>JAKSCZ010000632.1 GCA_022360335.1 Pseudomonadota bacterium | reverse complement strand
CCTCGACGTCGTCGTGATCAATCGGTCGGCGGCCGCGAGCGCGCCGAACAAAGCACTGTTCGACAGTCTCGACAGGCATTGGCGGCGCTGCAGCAGGGCGAAATAGCGAGGATCGCGCACTGATGGACAACCAACGCCTCCTGATCTGGGCATTCGTTCTTCTCATGGGCTGGATGACCTGGCAAACCTGGCAACAGGATTACGGGCCCGGGCCCGGCCGGCCGGCGGCGGAATCGACGGACGAATTCGTCGCCGAACCCGACGGCGGCTCGAGCGAGGCGGACCTGCCCGAAATTACCGAGGTCGTCGGCGAAGACGTCCCGCCGGCCGCCGCCGCATCCGCGCCGGAGGCGAGCGCAGCGCCGGGCGTGCCGACGATCCGCGTCGACACCGACGTCTTCGAGATCGAGATCAGCACGGTGGGCGGAACGCTGCAGGGCGCGACGCTCAGGAACTACCCGCTCGCCAAGGACCGCCCCGACGAGCTCGTGCGCCTGCTCGACACCGGCGGCACGGATTTCGGGCTCGTCGAGTCCGGGCTGCGGGCCGCCGGCGGCGCTGCCGAGGCGACGCACCTGGCGACGTTCAGCGCGCCGCGATCGACCTACGATCTGGGAGGCGCCGACGAAATCGTCGTGCCGCTGAGCTGGAGCGACGCCGGCGGCGTGTCCGTCGAGAAGCGCTATCGATTCGTGCGCGGGAGCTACAGGATCGATCTCGAACAGGTCGTGCGCAACGGGTCCGATACAGAATGGCAGGGTGCCGAGTACGTCCGTATCAAACGGCATTCGGCCGAAATCGAGCGTTCGATGTTCGACGTCGAATCGTATTCGTTCAAAGGCCCCATCGTGTACGACGGCGAGGGTTCCGAAAAACTCGATCGTGACGATCTGCTCGACGACGGCCCCTACGAGTACGGCGCGCAGCGCGGCTGGCTCGGATCGATCCAGCACCACTTCGTGCGTGCGGCAGTGCCGCCCGCCGGCGTCGACTACAGGTACTCCGTCAGGGTCAGCGGCGACGTGGCCACGAGCACGTTGATGAGGCGCAGCATCGTAAGCGTTGCGCCGGGCGGCAGCGAGACGTTTGCGACGACGCTGTTCATCGGCCCGAAGCTCCAGGATCAGATGGACGACATCGACGACAGCCTCAAGCTCACCGTCGACTACGGATGGCTGACGATCATCTCGCAGCCGCTGTTCTGGCTGCTGAGCCTGGTCTACGGCTGGGTGGCGAACTGGGGTGTCGCGATCATCTTCGTCACGTTCCTGATCAAGCTTGCGTTCTACAAGCTGACCGAGTCCTCGGGCCGCTCGATGGCCAGGATGCGCCAGCTGCAGCCGCGCATGAAGGCCCTCCAGGACCGCTACAAGGACGACCGGCAGGCGCTCAGCCAGGCGATGATGGATCTCTACAAGCGCGAGAAGGTGAACCCGGCCGCCGGCTGCCTGCCGATACTGATTCAGATGCCGTTCTTCCTCGCGTTCTACTGGGTGTTGCTCGAGAGCGTCGAGATGCGACAGGCGCCGTTCGCGCTCTGGATCACCGATCTCAGTACACGCGATCCGTATTTCATACTGCCCCTGATCATGGGCGCGGCAATGCTCGTGCAGCAGAAGCTGAACCCGGCGCCGACCGATCCGGTGCAGGCGAAGGTCATGCAGATCATGCCGGTCGTGTTCACCGTGTTCTTTGCGTTTTTCCCGTCGGGCCTCGTTCTCTACTGGGTAACGAACACGGTGCTCTCGATCGCCCAGCAGTGGAAGATCAACAAGGTCGTCGAGGCGCAGGCCAGGTCACCGAAGGGCGGCAAGAAGCAGGAATGACGTGAGTGCCGACACGATCGTCGCGCCGGCGACACCCCCGGGAACCGGCGGCGTCGGTATCGTTCGAATCTCCGGCGGCGCGGTCGAGCGAATCGCGCGAACGATGCTCGGCAGCCTGCCGGAGCCGCGTACGGCGACCTACCGGAACTTCCGCGACGCCGCGGGCGGGCGGGTCGATGCGGGGCTGTCACTGTATTTTCCGGCGCCGGCGTCGTTTACGGGCGAATCGGTGCTCGAGCTGCACGGGCACGGCGGCCCGATGGTCCTGTCGATGCTCGTCGATACCGCCGTCGAGCTGGGCGCCCGCATGGCCGAGCCCGGAGAATTCTCGAAGCGTGCGTTTCTCAACGGCAAGCTCGACCTGGTGCAGGCCGAGGCGATCGCCGACCTGATCGGCAGCGGCACGGCTCAGGCGGCGAGGGCGGCGCTGCGGTCGTTGTCCGGGGCGTTTTCGAATGCGGTCGACAGTCTCGCCGAGCGGCTCGTGCGCCTGCGGATGCACGTCGAGGCGGCGATCGACTTCCCCGAGGAAGAGATCGATTTCCTCTCCGACGATGCGCTGCATGCGCACATCGACGACTGCGCGCAGGCGTTCGAGACCCTGCTTGCGGGGGCGCGGCAGGGCCGGATGCTGCGCGACGGCTTCCGGGTCGTCATCGTCGGCAGGCCGAACGCGGGCAAATCGAGCCTGCTGAACCGCTTGAGCGGCCAGCAGGCGGCGATCGTCACCGAGGTCGCCGGGACGACCCGCGACGTGCTGCGCGAGCAGATCGACGTCGACGGCCTCGCCGTCGAACTCGTCGACACGGCCGGACTGCGCGAGGACCCCGACCGGATCGAAGCCGAGGGTATCCGCCGCGCGAAAGAGGCGCTCGGCAGCGCGGACACCGTCCTCTGGATCCGGGACGTGACCGATCCGGAGCGCGAGACGCCGCAGGAGAATCTGCCGGCCGACGTCCCGGTCACGGTCGTCCACAACAAGATCGACCTGACGGGAGACGCGCCGGGGCTCGTCGGCGACGAGGTCTGGCTGTCGGCCGAAACGGGCGAGGGCGTCGATGCGCTGCGCACCCGAATCCGGGAGCTCGCCGGTTACGAGGGGCGGGGCGAAGGCGCCTTCACGGCCAGACGCCGGCACCTGCGCGCGCTGCGCCGCGCGGCCGCACACTTTCGAACGGGGCGTCGCGCGCTCGCAGCGTCGAAAGCCGGCGAACTGCTCGCCGAAGAACTGCGCCTCAGCCACCGCGTACTCGGCGAAATCACGGGCGCGTTCACGGCCGACGACCTCCTGGGGAAGATCTTCTCCGAATTCTGTATCGGCAAATAGCGCGGCCGCGCTACGGTCGAAAGCGCGGCGCCGTGATCGACATCTCGGTGACCGGACCGTATTTCTGCACGGCCTCGCGAACGGCGCTCGCGTCGCCGATCAGGACGATTGCGAGGTCGTCGGCGGCCGGGTACACGTCGCCGATCGCGCTGCGCACGGTCACGGGCGTCGCCGCCTCGAGTTCGGCGCCGTATTCGTCGACGTAGCTTCGGTCGAAGCCGTTCAGCTCGAGAAAGCTGATCTTTTCGGCCAGGTTCGCGGCGGTCTCGAGCGTCGGCGGGAACTGTCCCATGAGGTAGTTTCGTGCCGATGCGATCATCTCGTCGTCGACGCCTTCGGTGTGCAGGCGCCCGAGCGTGTCGATCGCGAGGTCGACGGCTTCGACCGTGCTCGCCGTCCCGGTGAACGAACGGATCGTCGCCGAGCCCGACCGCGTGTGGCGTACGACGCGGGAACCGGCCCCGTAGGTCAGGCCGTGCTCGACGCGCAACACCGTCATCAGCATCGACGTGAAACGACCGCCGAACAGGGTGTTTGCGATGTCGAGCTCCGCGCGCCGCGGGTAGTCGAGCGCCACGCTCAGATTGCCGATCCAGAAATAGGTCTGCGTGGCGCCGGGCTTGTCGACGAGCAGCACGCGGCGTCCGGAGGTTCTGACCGGCTCGGCAAGCTGCGGCAGCGGCGCCGCGGCCGGTCGCCAGCTTTCGAAGACGGACGTCAGGCGGGCTTTCATCGCCCCGGTCTCGAAGTCGCCGACGACCGCGACGACGAGGCGGTCTCCACCGACCTGTTCCTCGAGAAAGCCCGTGAGGTCGTCGTGTTCGATCGCGGCGAGCGACGATTCGCTGCCGGATGCGGCGTTGCCGTAGGGGTGCGCGCCGTACAGGAACGCGTCGGCGTAGGGCGCCATCAAGCCGGACGGATCGGCGTCCTTCGCGGACCTGAGCCGGTCGATCGATCGGGCGCGTTCCTTTTCGAACGCATCGGTCGCCAGGGCCGGTCGTCGCAGCATGTCCGTGACGAGCCCGATCATGAGCTCGGCATCGCGCGACAGGAATTCGGCCCCGATCGTAATCGACTCGCGACCCGCCGCCGCACTGATGCGACCGCCGACGGCCGCGGCGGCCTCGGCGAAAGCGGCCGCGTCGCGACGTCCGGCGCCTTTTCGGATGACGTCGGCATAGAGCTGCGCCAGACCGTCCTTGCCCGCCGGGTCTGCAACGGCGCCGCCGCGGATCGCCGCGCGCAGGCCGATGAGCGGCACGTCGTGTTTTTCGCTGAGCAGCAAGACCGTACCGTTTGCGAGCTCGACCCGCTCGTAATCGGGCAGTCTGAGGTCCGCGGCATGCCCTGCGACCGTCGCGAACAGCAGCACGAGTCCGGGCAGGCGCGTCACGGCGATTCCCCGCCGCCCGGGGCGCGCAGGACGCCGACGGTCATGTTCTCGGCCCGAAACACCTCGGCGGCGACGGCCTTGAGGTCGGCGGCCGTCGTCTCGGCGAGCCGCTCGGGAATCGAAAACAGGTTCTCGTAATCGCCCGAGAATACCTCGTAGGTGCCGAGCGCCATGGCCTT
>JAKSCZ010000464.1 GCA_022360335.1 Pseudomonadota bacterium | reverse complement strand
GCCGCTCGTCCCGGTGAGAATGTCGTGGTCGAGCAGTGCGTCCCTGACTTCGACGGCCGGCCGGTCGCAGACCAGGCCGAGCAGCAGTCCCATGCCCTGAATTTTACGTATCGGGCCGACGGTGCATTCGTCGCGAATCTGCGCCTCCCTCGCGCGCACATTCGCCAGTAGTTGCTCGTCCGCAATCGCCCGGATCGTCGCCGCTATGGCGGCGGCCGCGACCGGTCCTCCGCCGAACGTCGAGCCGAGGTCGCCCGAACCGAAGTGGGCCGCCACGCCATCAGTGCAAAGGACCGCGCCGCAGGGTATTCCGCCGCCGAGCGCTTTGGCGCTCGTTACGATGTCCGGGTCGACGCCATGTACCTGAACGGCGAAGAAATTGCCGCAGCGCCCGATCCCGGATTGCACCTCGTCGGCGATCAGCATCGCACCGTGTTTCGACGTCGCATCGCGCAACACTTCGATGAACTCGGTGGTCAGGTCGTACGCGCCCGCGACGCCCTGGACGGGTTCGAAAATCACGGCTGCGACACGGTCGTCGATCATCGCCCGCGCGGCCTCGGCGTCGTCGCGCGGGATGAAATCGACTTCGAACGGCTTCGATGGAAACGTGTACCAGCGATCCGAATTCCAGGTCACCGCGCCGGCCGCAGCCGATCGCCCGTGGAATCCCCGGGTCAGCGCGAGAATCCTGCGCCTTCCCGTTGCCCTGATCGCCATGCGCAGTGCGTTCTCGTTCGCCTCGGCGCCCGAGTTGACGAAGAACACACGCTCGAGTCCCGTCGGCGCAATGCGCGTCAGGCGTTCGGCGGCGTCGGCACGGATGTCGAGCGCGACCGCGTTGCTCTGGAACAGCAGCTTGTTGCTCTGTTTGCGGATCGCTTCCACGAGACGCGGGTGGCCGTAGCCGAGAGCCGCGACGGCGTGGCCGCCGTACAGATCGAGGATGCGGCGCCCGTCGCTCGTGAACAGGTCGCAGCCGCTGGCGCGCTCGGGCACGAACGGCAGCCGGCCGTAGACTGGGATCGTCGTCGCCGCTTCGCGCACGCGCGGGTCGCGCATCTGCCCGTCGACCGTCGCCATCAGGTCCACCCCGGCGCCGGCATGTCGAGTCCCGCCGTCTCGGGCAGTTCCCACAGGCGGTTCATCCATTGCACGGCGCCGCCCGCGGCGCCCTTGACGAGGTTGTCGATGACGGCCATGACGACGACGGCGTCGCCGTCGGTCGCGATCCCGATGTGGCACTGGTTGCTCGCGACGACGTCCTTGATGCGCGGCGTGCCGGATACGATCCGTACGAACGGCGCGCCGGCATAGGCGTCCTCGTAGACCTGCCGGAGCCGATTCCCGTCGACGGGCCGTTCCGCCCTGGCCTGCAAGGTGACATGGATACCGCGCGCAAACGGCCCGGAATGCGGCACGAAGTGCACCTTCGTATCGCGACCGCTCGCAGCTTCCGCCAGCGCTTCGACCTCGGGCGCGTGGCGGTGTGCCAGCGGCTTGTAGGCGTACAGGTTGCCGTTGCGCTCGGGGTGGTGCGTGCCTGCCTGTGGAGTCTTGCCCGAGCCCGTGCTGCCCGTGACCGCCGAGATGAACACCTCCGCTTCGGTCAGGCCCGACGTCATGAGCGGCACCGTGGCGAGCGCCGACGCCGTGGCGAAGCATCCCGGGTGCCCGACGTGGCTCACGTCGAGGTCGGCGATGTGTTCGGGCAATGCGCAGACGAACCGGTCGAGCAGTTCCGGCGCCCCGTGTCCGGTGCCGTAGATCGACTCCCACGTCGCCTGGCCGGCGAAGCGAAAGTCCGCGGACGAGTCCACGACGCGGACGTCGACGCCCTTCCTCCGGCAGGCGTCGAGCGCGCTCGCGATCAGGGACGCCGAGGCGCCGTGCGGGGCGGCCGAGAACAAGGCCAGGCCGGAACCGGCGTCGACGTCATCGAGCCATTTTGTGCGTCCGACGAAACGGCGCCGGTCGAGCGCCGGTCCGAGGTGAGGAAACAGGTCGACGACCGGTTTGCCGGCGCCGCTGTCCGAAACGGCGGCCCGCAGCTCGAAGTTCGGGTGCCCCGCGAGCAGCCGCAGCAGCTCACCGCCGACGTAGCCGGAGGCGCCGAGCACGACCGTGGGGATTGACTTGCTCATGCCGATTCCCTCTTGAGGAGCGCAGCGACCTTATCACCGAGGGCGACGCCGTTCGAGAGGGCGTTGATCGCCGGAAGCGAGGTGCGTTCGTCGATCTGCTGCACGCCGACGTCGTTGTCGGTCGCCGGCCCCGTGACGACGGCAGGTTCGACGTTGAATTCCCTGCGCAACAGCTCGACGCCGCCCCAGGCGGACACCGGATCGTTGGCGCACAGGATGACGACCGTCAGCGCGTCCCGGATCGCCTCGTCGGACAGGATCGCACCGACGCCGTAGGCGCCGAGCAGGCCGTCGCCGAGTTCGAGCACGATGACGTCCGGCTTGTTCCGGGCGAGGCCGGTCAGCAGCGCGCGCGTCAGCTCGCGTCCGTTCTTCTCGGTCGTCGCGACAATGCCGAAATCCGAAAAAATCATCGTGCTGCCGGCGCCCGCATCCTCCATCGCGAGGACGTCGCGCCGCAGCGAAACCCCCGTGGCCTTGCAGGCGGCGACGTCGAGACCGAGGTGACGCAGCCGGCTGACGATCGCGCAGGCCGCTGCCGTCTTGCCCGAATCCATGCAGGTGCCCGAGAGGGCGATGACGGGCACGCCTTGCGTATCGATGACGGGTTCGTCGTCGAGTACGCTGTGGCCGGCGCGGGCCGGCACGCCGATGCGCTCGCCGAGATAGGGGAAGGTCAGCACGGTGCCGAGCACCTCGCAGTCGAACGGCGCACCGACGTCCGGGTTCGCGGAATCGCAGACACCGAGGACGCCGCCGATGTTGAGGAGCTGAATCGTGTCGCCGGGCTCGAGTGACGCCGGCAGGTGTCCCGAGTAGCCGCGCAGCGCTTTGCGGTGCCCGAGTGCGCCGACGATGACGTCGCCCTGGGTTACCGTCGCCATGCGACCCGAGGTCAGCTCGAGCTGGTTGTAGCGCGATTTGTTGTTGAGCACCCTTGCCGCAACGAGAACGCCCTCTTCGCAGGGGACGTCCTTCGACAGCCGCAGTTCCGACCCGAGGTCGTTGTGCTGAGCGACCGACGCGATCTTGTCGACGACGACAGTTTTCATATCGATCCCTAGTGTCCGCCCGCCCGGGTCTGCAGCGTGCCCGTCAGCGACAGGATGCGCGCATAGCCCAGTGCATCGCCCGGCGTCCATTCGCCCGCAGCCTCGCCGTACACACCCTTCGTGGCGGCGAGCAGCGAATAATCCGATTCGACGCCGTCGATGAACAGGTGCCCCGGGCGCAAGGTGAACCTGACCGTACCCGTGACACGCCGTTGTGACGAGGCCAGCAGGGCTTCGACGTCGGTGCACACGAGGTCGAGTTGTTTCCCCTCGTGCACGAAGTCGCCGTAGATGTGCGCGACGATGTCCTTGATTCGCATCTGCTGCTGGCTCAGCACGAGCTTCTCGAGTTCGCGGTGCGCCGTGATCAGCGTGATTGCCGCGGGTGCTTCGAATGCGACCCTGCCCTTGGTGCCGAGGACGGTGTCGCCCAGGTGAATGCCGCGGCCGATACCGTAGCTGCCCGCGAGCTTCTCGACTTCCTCGATCAGCCGGACGGGCGGCAACGCCCTGCCGTCGAGTTTCGACGGGATACCCTTGCTGAACGTCAATTCATGCGTCGAAGGCTCCTGCGGGTCCGAGAACGCGTTCGACGACAGCACCCAGGCCGATTCGGGGATCGAGCTCTCCGAGGTCAGGGTTTCCCGGCCGCCGATCGTGATGCCCCAGAGTCCGCGATTGATCGAGTAGGCGGAACCCCGGGGCGGCAGGGGCATGCCGTGATCCTCGAGGTACGCAAGCTGCTCGGCGCGCACCCAGCTGTTGTCGCGCACCGGGGCGAGCACCTCGAGCCCCGGGTTCAGTGTGCGCAATGCGACCTCGAAACGGACCTGGTCGTTGCCGGCGGCCGTGCAGCCGTGAGCCACCGTCGTCGCCCCGCGTTGCGTTGCAATCTGCGCCAGCTTCTCCGCCTGCAGGCCGCGCTCGGCGCCGACGCACAACGGGTAGGCGTTGCCGCGCAGGACGTTGCCTGCGATCAGGTACTTGATCACGGTTTCGAAGAACTCCTGCCTGGCATCGATGAGCACGTGTTCGATCGCGCCGAGCGCCAGCGCGCGGTCTTTCAGCGCCCTGGCCGCTTCGTCGTCGATACCGCCCGTGTCGACACAGGCCGTGACGACGTCGCGGCCGTAGTTTTCCTTCAGCCACGGCACGCAGAACGAGGTGTCGAGGCCGCCGGAAAACGCGAGGATGATGGGGGAGGTGTCTTTGCTCACGGCTGTCTCCGTTCAGGGCCGGGTCGCGTGCTCGATCCGGGCAATCAGGTTCTTTTGTGCATGCGCCGAGTCGGTCGCGATGAATACGGTGTCGTCGCCGGCGATCGTGCCCACGATGCCGGGCCAGGCGCTGCGATCGAGCGCGAGACCGACGCGCTGGGCCGCGCCGATTGCCGTGCGAATCACGAGCAGGTTGGAGCCGGCCGGCGTGATGCTGCGCAACAGGCTCGCGACACCGGCGACCGGTTCGCCGTCCGGGCCGCCGGCGTTCGGCAACTCGTAGCCGTGCGCCGTCTTGATCGCGCCGAGCTTGCGGAGGTCGCGGCTGACGCTGGACTGCGTCGCGACGTGGCCGAGCGCCTCGAGCGCGCGAACCAGCGAGGCCTGCGTCCCGGCAGGTCGCTGCACGAGCAGTTCGCGGATCGCCGCGCGTCTCGAGCGTTGTTCGTCGCCGGTCGGGGGCATGGGTCGGTCCTGAATAAATATGCACATACTAGAACATTAATGCGCATAGAATGCAAGCCCCGGGATCACCTTTTTTCCGCCGGTATACGGTACACTGCGCGGCTTCGTGACGACGGGAGAACCGCAGTGGCCCTGCCTGAATGCGTGGAGGTGACGACGGGCGACGAGCCGGTCGGCAGCGTCGTCTGGCTGCACGGCCTCGGAGCCGACGGCCACGACTTCGAGCCGATCGTCCCCGAACTGCGCCTGCCGGCGGAGTTGCCGCTCCGCTTCGTGTTCCCGCACGCGCCCGTGCGTCCCGTGACGATCAACGGCGGCATGGCGATGCGTGCGTGGTACGACATCGTCAGCCTCGACGCCGAAGGGCGCGCCGATGCGGCAGGCGTGCGTGACAGCACCGCGTTGCTCGAGGACCTGATCGCGCGCGAGATCGAGCGAGGCATCTCCGAGGCGAACGTCGTGGTCGCCGGATTCTCGATGGGCGGCGCGATCGCCGTCAACACGGCGCTGACGACCGGCCGCAAACTCGGCGGACTGATGGCCCTGTCCACCTACCTCCCGATTCCCGACGAAGTCGAGCGTTCGACGAGCCATCGCGATCTACCGGTCTTCATGGGTCATGGCACCTTCGACCCGATGGTGCTGCACGCCTGGGGCAAGGCGTCCGCCGAACGACTCGCCGGGGCGGGCTTCCCGGTCGAGTGGCACGAATACCCGATGGCGCACGCCGTGTGCCCCGAGGAGATTCGGGATATCGGCCAGTGGCTATTGACGGTTTACGGTCGCTAGTCCCTGATTGAACGGCGGCTTCTTCCGAAACCGGCCGATAGCGGTTCGAGTAGCTCAGCGATCGAATCGAGTTGATCGGCGCCAAAATACCGGGCGGCGTCGGTTTCACGCCTGTCGGGACTGGGCGTGCCGTCAATGTGCGCACAGAGAAACAGGATTCCGACCATACCGAGCCACGGCTCCGGCAGTTCCTGTACCCCAAGCAAGCCTTCGACCTGAGCAAGAACACCTCCTTCCTCCTCGATTTCCCGGAGCACGGCCGCAGTCGGAGACTCGCCGCGATCTATTTGTCCCCACGGAATAGTCCACTGGCCTTCAAGTGAATGACCGGGACTCTGGCGAACGAGAAGGACGCGATCTGATCGTCGAACTACGGCGCCGACGCAAACAATGGTTTCGGTCATGATAAGCGCGGCTCCCGCGAATTCCCGAACGTCTGCAAGTAGCGTAAAGTACAGCATTCCCCGAGAGTCGGGACGAGTACATCGCAGAAGACGGCATCGCGATCCGGCTGGTGTGCAGCGAGTTCGTGATGCTGTCGCGCAATAACGCGATTCGGACGACCGCTTCGATTCGTTCGTCATCTGGACCGATTCTCGAACATGACCGACACGGCGTAGCCGTAGTCCATCGTCTCGCCGGCGTGGTACTTCGGCGTGCACGATGCGCTGTCGATGTCGCGGTCCTCGTATGTGCGGTACATCCACGCCATGGCCTCTTCGAGCGTCGTGCTTTCGTGCTCGGGCTGCTCCTCGAGGCGTTCCCCATGCCGGTCCTCGAAGCAGATCTCGTCGTCGTTCTTCCTGCAGGCGAATCCGCCCTCGTGAACCAGCCGGTGATGGTGTCGGCACAGCAACACGAGGTT
>JAKSCZ010000164.1 GCA_022360335.1 Pseudomonadota bacterium | reverse complement strand
GCGTACGTGGTCGCATCGGAGAGCGTCGCGCTCGACGCTCTGCAGTTCAGGCGCATGCGCGACGTCGGCCCGGGGGAGTGTCTCTATATCGACAACGGCGGCGTGTTGCATTCGCGCGACTATCGGGGCGAGACACGCCACACGCCGTGTATCTTCGAGCACGTCTATTTCGCGCGTCCCGACTCGATCCTCGACAACCTGTCGGTGTACAAGGCCCGGCTCAGAATGGGCGAGGAACTGGCGGGCAAGGTCGTGCGCGACTTCCCCGACCACGACGTCGACGTCGTCATCCCCATACCTGACACGAGCCGGACGGCCGCGCTGCAGGTCGCCTACCATCTCGGTGTGAAGTATCGCGAGGGCTTCATCAAGAACCGCTACATCGGGCGGACGTTCATCATGCCGGGACAGGCGGAGCGCGTGCAGTCCGTGCGCCAGAAACTCAATGCGATCGATCTCGAGTTCCGGAACAAGAACGTGCTGCTGATCGACGACTCGATCGTCCGCGGCACGACGTCGAAGCAGATCATCAAGCTGGCACGCGAGGCCGGCGCGAACAAGGTCTATTTCGCATCGGCGGCGCCCCCGGTTCGCTACCCGAACGTCTACGGCATCGACATGCCCGCTGTATCGGAACTCATCGCCAACGGCCGCGGCGTCGAGGAGATCCAGGACCTGATCGGTGCGGACCGATTGATCTACCAGGACCTGCACGGCCTGATCCGGTCCGTGCGCCATGACAACTCGGACATCACCGAGTTCGACACGTCGTGTTTCTCGGGCGAATACGTCACCGGCGACGTCACGAGCGAGTACCTGTCGGAGCTCGAGTCGCGCCGCAACGACGCCGCGAAGCAGGCCCGCAAGAGGCGGCACAAGAAAGGCGCGAAAGTCGTCTCGTTCTGATCCGGAGTTTAGGGACAGTTACCTTATCTCTCCGGCGCATCTCAGATGCGCCGGAGAGATAAGGTAACTGTCCCTAAACTCCGGATCAGAATGAGACGACTTTCGCGCCTTTCTTGTGCCGCTTCTTGCGGGCCTGCTTCGCGGCGTCGTTGCGGCGCGACTCGAGCTCCGACAGGTACTC
>JAKSCZ010000441.1 GCA_022360335.1 Pseudomonadota bacterium | reverse complement strand
GTGCGGCGGCAAGGCCGGGGTGATCGTCTCCGTCTCGGACCAGAACTACGACACGGTCAGGGCGCTGGCTCGACACGCCCAGGACTGCGGCGCCGACTACATCGTCGTCCACGCGCCGGTCTTGAGCTTCGTGCACGATCGCGGCGAAGTCCTTTACCGCTACTACGAGGGGCTCTGCGAGAACCTCGACATAGGCATCGCCATGTGGAGCCATCCGGACTCCGGCTACCTGATGCAGCCGGAGGAGTGCGCGCGCATCGCCGAGTTGCCGAATATCGTCGCGATCAAATATTCGGTGCCGAGGGAGATGTACGTGAAGCTGACGCGCCTGGCCGGAGACAGGATTCAGGTGTCCACCTCGCTCGAGGACGACTGGCTGGACAACATCGAGCAACTCGGCTGGCAGCTCTATCTGTGCTCATCGCCGCCTTACCATCTGCAGACGAAGAACGACAAGCGCATGGACGAGTACACGCGGCTCGCCTTCGAGGGCAAATTCGAGGAGGCGCGGAAGGTGCGAGACAGTCTGGAGCCCGTACGCGACGCGATGAAGCGGACGAAACCCGCCGACAAGCCGCAGGCTTTCGGCAAGTACTGGCAGGAACTGCTCGGGCAGGTGGGCGGCCGGGTGCGCCCGCCGATGCTGGAGCTGACCGATGCCGAGAAAGCGGCGGTCCGGGAGGCGTTCGAAACCTGCGGACTCCGGCCGTAAATCCCCGTTCGCAACGAGGGCCGTTTCTATGCCCGGTAGCGACTGAGGAACAGCGCGACGGTTTCGTCGATCAGGACCTGCTTCTTGGTTTCGTCGGGCTCCGGTTCCAGGCCGATCAGCTGCGGCCAGTAGCAGCTGCCCTTGACGAGGTTGTGCAATTGCCTGACGGCAAAGTCGGCGTCCATGGGCCTGAGGCGTCCGTCGTCCACGGCAGCCTTCAACCAGTGATGCAATGCCGTGTCTTCGTTCTGCAAGACAGCCGTCCGGTCGGCGATCTTCTCGGGCTGGAACAGGTAATATCCGATGGCCGCACGCGACAGCCCCAGAAAGTCCGGGCCGGACACGAGCTCGACCTCGGCGCGGACCAGGGTCTCCAGCTGGTCTTCGAGCGACAGGTCGGCCCGGTAGGGGACCTCGACCCGGACCATCGTTCGGGCCCACAGCTCGGTGAGCAGGTGGACGACCAGTTCCTCCTTGGAGGCGAAGTGATTGTAGACCGTGCGCTTCGAGACCCGGGCCATCTCGGCCAGCTTGTCCATGCTGGTTCCCTGCACGCCGAACGCCTCGAAGGCGCGCTTCGCCGCATCGACGATCGCCTCGCGCTTCAACTCGCTTCGAGTTTTTCGCTTTTCTTTCATGGAGTTAGCCTGGTTGCCCCGATTTCGCGCAAATATTTTACACTGGGTAGTTTACTTTTGTTGCCAAGTATATATACTGCACCGTACAGTTTACTTTGGCAACAAGGAAACGGGAAATGAACGACAAGACAGTCCTGATCACGGGCGCCTCTTCGGGCATCGGCAAGGAAACGGCGAAACAACTCGCCGCGCGGGGTTACAGGGTCTACGCGGCGGCGCGCCGCATCGAACGTATGGCAGATCTCGAAAGACTCGGGTGCGTGCCTTTGCGGATGGACGTTACCAAAGAGGAAGACCTCGTCGCTGCGATCGAGCGAATTCGCGAACAGCGGGGCGGCGTCGACGTCCTGATCAACAACGCGGGCTTCGGAACGCAGGGCTCGATCGAGGAAACGTCGCTCGAGGACGCCCGCTATCAGTTCGACGTCAATCTCTTCGGCCTCGCACGGCTGACGCAGCTCGTGCTGCCGCACATGCGTGAGAACCGTTTCGGCAAAATCGTCAACGTGTCGTCGGTCGGCGGCAAGATTTACGTCCCGCTGGGGGGCTGGTACCACGCGACCAAGCACGCACTCGAAGGCTGGAGCGACTGCCTGCGGACGGAAGTGGCGCGCTTCGGCATCGATGTCGTCATCGTCGAGCCCGGCGCCATCGGCACGGAGTTCAACGACGTGTTCGTCGGGCCGATGCTCGAGCGCTCGGGCGACGGTCCTTACAAGGACCTGGCCCACGGCATCGTGGGCTACATGCGTGACCTGGAGTCGAAACCCGACGGCAGCTCACCGCCGAGCGTGATCGCCGACGTCATCGTCGAGGCGCTCGAGGCCCGACGTCCGAAGACGCGCTACGTCGCGGGCAGGATGGCGAAGTCCATCCTGTTCGCGCGGCGCTGGCTGAGCGACCGGATGTTCGATCGCATGATCGGGCCGATGATCGGCTGAAACCCGGTGGGCGCCGGCGCGTCGCAGCGGGTGCTTCAGAACACGAAGTGATCCTGGTCGAGCTTCATCAGGGGATCCGGACCGGCCGACATCGTCTCGAGTAACGCCCGCGTCCGCGGGAGTATCTTCGCGAAATAGAACTCGGCCGTCCGGATCTTGGCCCGGTAGAAAGCCTCATCCCGCGTTCCCTGCTCGAGCCGCTTGCAGGCGATGCGTGCGCTGGCGGCCCAGGCGACGCCGAGCAGCAGATAGCCCGAGAACATCATGTAGTCGACCGAGGCGGCGCCGACGGCATCGCGGTCGCGCAGGGCGGCGAAGCCGATCCTGCGCGTCAGCGCCTTCCATTCCTTCGTCAGTCTCACGAGTTCCCTGCAGTAGGGCCGGATCTCCCTGCGGCGGCGGGCGCGTCTGCAAAAATCGAGGACGAACGACGTCACGAGCCCGAGCGCCCTGCCGCGGTCGCCGAGCACCTTCCTGCCCAGCAGGTCCAGCGCCTGAACGCCCGTCGTGCCTTCGTACAGCATGGCGATCCTGGCGTCCCGCACGTTTTGCTCGACGCCCCACTCGTTGATGTAACCGTGCCCGCCGAAACACTGCATGCCGAGGTTCGCGCTTTCGAACCCGGCTTCGGTCAGGAAGGCCTTGATGATCGGCGTCAGGAAGCCCAGCACGTCGTCGGCGAGCTCGCGAGCCTCCGGATCGTCGGACTTCGTCAGGATGTCGCCCTGGACGCTCGCGAAGTAGATCAGGGCGCGGCCGCCTTCGGCGAAGGCTTTCTGGGTCAGCAGCATACGGCGCACGTCCGGGTGCACGATGATCGGGTCGGCGGGCCCGCCCGGGTTCTTCGGCCCCGACAGCGAGCGCATCTGCAGACGGTCCCGCGCATACGCCAGCGAATTCTGGAACGCGAGCTCGGCATGCGCGAGACCCTGCAGGCCGGTGCCGAGGCGGGCGAAATTCATGAACGTGAACATGTATCTCAGGCCCTTGTTCTCTTCGCCGACGAGGTAGCCCGTTGCACCGTCGAAGTTGAGCAGGCAGGTTGCGTTGCCGTGAATCCCCATCTTGCGTTCGAGGGCGCCGCAACGGACTTCGTTGCGCTCGCCGGTCGAGCCGTCTTCGCCGGGGACGAACTTCGGCACGATGAACAGCGAGATGCCCTTCGTGCCCGGCGGCGACTCCGGCAGACGCGCCAGCACGATGTGCACGATGTTCTCGGCAAGGTCGTGCTCGCCCGACGAGATGAATATCTTGGACCCCGTGATCCGGTAGGTACCGTCGGCGGCTTGCTCCGCTTTCGTCTTCAGCAGGCCGAGGTCCGTGCCGCAGTGCGCTTCCGTCAGGCACATGGTGCCGGTCCAGCGACCGCTGACCAGCGGCTCCATGAAGACGGCTTTCTGTTCCTCGGAGCCGTGCGCGTCGATCGTCTCCATCGCGCCGTGCGAAAGACCCGGGTACATGGCCCAGGACCAGTTGGCCGTGCCGTTCATCTCGCGGATCGGGAGTCCGATCGACATCGGCAGATCCTGGCCGCCGTAACGCGCGGGCTGGTCGAGGGACGGCCAGCCGCCCTCGACGTATTTCTCGTAGGCTTCCCGGAAGCCGGGCGGGGTCCGCACGTCGCCGTCGCCGGTCATCTCGCAGCCGACCTCGTCGCCGACGGCGTTGAGCGGGGCGACGATCTCCTCGGAGAACTTGCTGGCCTCGCCCAGGATCGCGTCGATCAGGTCGTGGTTGACGGCTTCGTCGAGCGGCAGGGACTCGTAGTGCTTCTCGAGATTCAGGAGGTCCTGCATCACGAATTGCATGTCTCGCAAAGGCGCCTTGTAGGTCGTCATCGTGGTCGTTCTCCGGGGTGCCGCACGCGCGCCGTTTTCAGCGTACACTTGTACGCACAACTGTACCACGCATCTGCTAGGATGCAAACCCTATGAAGGTCTCCAGACGCCGGCAAAAGCAAGAACCCCGCCGGAACCTCATGAACGCGGCGGCGGCGGAACTGGCGTCGGGCCGCAGCTTCGACACGCTGAGCCTACGCGAGGTCGCCAAGCTCGCCGGGATCGCGCCGACCTCGTTCTACCGCCACTTCCACGACATGGAGGGTCTGGGTCTGGCGCTGATCGAGGAACACGGCGAGGCGCTGCTGGACCTGATGCACCGCGTCCGGGAACAGGCGTCCGCAGGCCGTTCACTGATCCGGGTATCGGTCGAGACGCTGTTCGATTTCATCCTCTCGAACCAGGGCACGTCGCAGATGATCCTGCACGAGAGCCGGTCGCGGGAATCGGTGTTCCGGCATGCCGCCGAGAAGCTGTTCGCGACGATGGCGAGCGATCTCTCGGAGTTTCTCGTCTGGGACGCGAACAGGCGCGGCGTGCCGCTGGCTCATCCGCGACTCGCCGCCGTGTCCACGGTCGCCATCCTGTTCACGGCCGGGATCGCGTTTCTGAACGCACGGGCCGAGGATCGCGACCGTCATCTCGAGGCCGCCATCGTCCAGTTGCGCATGATCATGCGCGGCGCGGAGGCGATGGCCGCGACCGGCGCGTCGGCCTGATGAACGATGCCAACGAATCGTCGGCGGAGTTCGCGGCCGCGCTCCTGAACGAGCACTACGCCCTGTCGGGACGGCTCGACGCGTTGCCCGGGTATCGCGACCGGAATTTCCTGCTGACGACGGGCAGCGGCGATCGCTTCGTCGTGAAATTCACGCAGGGCGGCGAATCGCGGCGAGACCTCGCCCTGCAGAATCGGGCGATGTCGCATGCGGCCGCGGCGGGTCTGCCGGTGCCGGTCGCGGTCGCGAACGCAGCCGGCGAAGACGTCACGCACGTCGCGCTGGACGATACGGCCTGTCTGTTCAGGGTCCTGACGTTTCTGCCGGGAGCCTTCTACGCGGATGCCCCGGCGGAAAGTCACACCCCGGCCCTGTGGTCGGACCTGGGCGCCCTGCTCGGCAAGCTCGATGCGACGCTTGCCGATTTCCCGCCGCCCGCAAGCGGTGCGTCGAGTCAGTGGGACCTCGCACACGGCTACGTCGTCTGCCGGAACGCGCTGCACGTCCTCGACGACGCGCCGCGCCGGCTCGTCGGCGGCTTGCTCGAACATTACCGCGGGCACGTCATGCCGCATCTCGGGGAACTGCCGCGTTCGGTCATCCACAACGACGCGAATGACCACAACCTGCTCGTGGACGATGCCGGGGCGCCGTCCAGGATCGCGGGGCTGATCGATTTCGGCGACCTCATGTTCACGCACACCGTGAACGAGATCGCGATCGCGTCGGCCTATGCGCTGATGGGGCAGCCGGACCCCGTCGCGACGCTGACGCAGCTCGTCGCGGCATACCACGGCGAACGCAGCCTCGTCGCAGCCGAAGTCTCCGCGATCGACGCTCTGGTGCGCCTGCGACTCTGCACGTCGGTCTGCAATGCCGCCATCGCATCCGCGCAGCATCCCGGCAATGCCTACCTGCAGGTGTCTGCCGAACCGGCGCTGGAGTTGCTCGCACGCCTGCGCGGGGAATCGCCGTATGCGGTCGAGTGCGAATTGCGGCGCGCCTGCGCCATGCCGACCGACCCGGGGCGGTGCAGGCGCGCCGCGCCACGTGCACAAGGTCATGCTGCCGGACCCGTATCGGGGTCCGTTCAGGGGGATGGGTAAGGAGGCCGTGCCGGCTCGCACATGTGGGCGTTCGAGACGCAAGGGGCGATCGCCGGCAGGGACTCCCGATACCTTGCGCTCGCGGCCGGTCAGGTCATATTCTTCCAGCCTGCTCGTGAATATTTCGGCTACGGAGGTTGTACAAACGCAATGCACGTACTGATTGTCGGGGGCGCCGGATACATCGGCTCTCACATGGTCCGGTGCCTGGGAAAGGCCGGCATCGAGGTTACGACGCTCGACGACCTGTCGTCGGGCCGGCGGGATGCCGTGACGCACGGTGAGTTCGTCGAGGGCAACCTCGGCGATCGCGCACTGCTCGATGCGCTGTTCGGCGAAAGGAACTTCGACGGCGTGATGCACTTCGCCGCGCACATCGAAGTCGGCGAATCGGTCGTCGACCCGGCCAAATACTATAGGAACAACGTCGTCAACACGCAGGTGCTGCTCGATGCGATGCGCGACCACGGTGTCTTGCAGTTCGTCTTTTCGTCGACGGCCGCGATCTTCGGCGAGCCCGTCCGGGACCGGATCGACGAGTCGCACCCGAAAGCGCCGATCAATCCGTACGGCCGCAGCAAGCTCATGGTCGAGGAGATACTCGGCGACTACGACGCGGCTTACGGCCTCAGGTCGGCGTGCCTGCGCTACTTCAATGCGGCGGGCGCCGATCCGGCCGGCGGCATCGGCGAGTGCCACGACCCGGAAACGCACCTCGTGCCGCTGGTCCTTCGCGCGGCGTCGGGCCGCCGGGAGAGCATCTCGGTCTTCGGCTCCGACTACGACACGCCGGACGGCACCTGTGTCCGCGACTATATCCACGTAAACGACCTGTGCGATGCGCACCTTCTGGCCTTGCGCAGCCTGTGGGACGGCGGCGGCAGTGCCGCGTACAACCTCGGCAACGGCAGCGGTTTCTCGGTCCGCGAAGTCATCGACACGGCGGCCGGCGTGACCGGTCGGGACATCGCCGTCGTCGAGGCGGAGCGGCGTGCCGGCGACCCGGGTACGCTCGTCGCGGACTCGACGCTGGCGCAGGCCGAACTCGGCTGGAGGCCGCAATACGCGGATCTTGCAACGATCGTCGAGCACGCGTGGCGCTGGGAGCAGGCTTTGGCGTCGGCGGAGCGCTGACGCGAAGCTTGCCGGGCGGCCCGGTTCGCGCCGCGATTCAGGCGAAGAAACTCGCGCCGTCCTCGGCGCTCGATGCGCGTTCGCGAAACGCCCGGAACAGCTCGCGACCGATACCCGTGGCGTGCGCCTCGCTCTCGTCGTCGCCGGGAGGGCGCGCCTCGATGTCGTCTTCAGCACGCGCACTCATCTCGCCGCTCACGGCGTCGATCGTGATCTCGTCGCCGTCCCGTACCTTGCCGATCAGCCCGCCGTGCGCGCTTTCCGGCACGGCCTGGATGGCGGCGAGTACCTTGCCCGATGCGCCCGACATGCGGCCGTCGGTCAGCAGCGCGACCTTGAAACCGCGATTCTGCAACAGGCCGAGATAGGGAGTGAGTTTGTGCAACTCGGGCATGCCGATCGCCGACGGGCCCTGGTTCGCCAGGACGGCGACGAAGTCCGTTTCGAGTTCGCCGTCGTTGAACGCGCGCCTGAAGTCGTCCTGCGAGCTGAACACGCGAGCCGGCGCCGTGATCGAACGAAACGCCGGCGCGACGGCCGACGTTTTGACGACGGCGCGGCCCAGATTGCCTGCGACGACGCGCAGGCCGCCTTCCTCGTCGAAGGGCGCCGCAACCGAGGCGATGATCTCATCGTCGAGAGAGGCGTCCGGCGCCGGGCGCCACTCGAGCCTGCCGCCTTCGTCGAAGGGTTCTTCGGCGTAGCGGCCGAGTCCGTCGCCGACGAGCGTCCTGACGTCGTCATGCGCAAGGCCGGCATCGAGCAGTTCGCGCACGACGAGGCCGAGGCCGCCGGCGGCGTGGAAGTGATTCACGTCGGCGACGCCGTTCGGGTAGACGCGGGCGAGCAGGGGGACCGCCGTCGACAGCTCCGCGAAATCGTCCCAGTCGATCGTGATTCCGGCGGCTTTCGCAATCGCGATCAGGTGAATCGTGTGATTCGTCGAACCGCCGGTCGCGAGCAGGCCGGCGACGGCATTGACGACGGCTTTCTCGTCGATCACTTCGCCGACGGGCGTATACCGGTCGCCGAGGCTCGTGATGCGCAGCACGCTGGAGACGGCCTCGTCCGTCAGCATGTCGCGGAGCGGCGTGCCGGGATTCACGAACGAGCCGCCCGGCAATTGCAGTCCCAGCAGTTCCATGAGCATCTGGTTGCTGTTGGCCGTGCCGTAGAACGTGCAGGTTCCGGCCGCGTGGTACGCGGCGGATTCGGCCTCCAGCAGCTCGCTGCGGTCGATGCGGCCGGCGGCGAAGTCCTCGCGTACGCGCGTTTTCTCCTTGTTGGAGAGCCCCGAGACCATCGGACCGGCGGGCGCGAAGACGACCGGCAGGTGCCCGAAGGACAGTGCGCCGATCAGCATGCCCGGCACGATCTTGTCGCAGATGCCGAGGAAGATCGCCGCGTCGAATACGTCGTGAGACAGCGCCACCGCCGTCGACAGTGCGATGACGTCGCGGCTGAACAGCGACAGGTCCATACCGTCCTGTCCCTGCGTGACGCCGTCGCACATCGCGGGTACGCCCCCGGCCACCTGCGCGACGGCGCCGTTCCCGGCCGCGGCGCGTTTGATCCGCGCCGGGTAATCCTCGAACGGCTGATGCGCGCTCAGCATGTCGTTGTACGCGGTGACGATACCGAGATTCGGCACCTCGCCCGCCGCGATCTTCCGTTTGTCGATCGGCGAGGCGGCGGCCATTACGTGTGCAAGGTTGCTGCACGACGAATTCGCACGGGCCGGTCCTGCGTTCGCCGCATCGTGAATACGGGCCAGGTACGCCGAGCGGTCGGACCTGCTGCGTTCGACGATGCGTTCGGTGACCCGCGTGATCGTCGGGTGCACGTTCACGGCGCCCAGTAGACGCCGACGGGCGCACGCTTTTGCCGCAGGAGCCGCGTGACCGGATAGCGGGCGTTGCCGCCCCGGGCCTTTTCGTAGACCTTGCGTTTGTCGGCCCCGAAGATCAGCAGCACGATCTCGTCGCTGCGGGACAGCGCCGCCAGCGTCAGGCTGATGCGGGGATACGGCGACGCTTCGGTCCGCACCGGCAGGCACAGCGTGTTCGATTCCAGGTCCAGCCCCTCGTCGAGGTTTTCGGCGTCGGGAAACAGCGACGCGAAATGTCCGTCCGTGCCCATGCCGAGCAGAGCGCAGGCGAACGGGAAAGGCACGAAGCGGATTTCCCGGTCGAGCGCCGTCGCGCGTTCGTCGACCGACAGCTCGTTCGAATAGAACGGCAGGAGTTCCGCGCTCGAGGCGCCGTTCACGAGCAGGTTGCTGCGCACCAGCTTCTCGTTGCTGTCCTCGTGCTCGCTCGGCACCCAGCGGTCGTCGCTGGGGAGCACGCCGACCCGGGACCAGTCGATATCCGCATGCGCCAGCGCTTCGAAGCACTGCACGGGCGAGGTGCCGCCGCTGACGACGAGCGACGCGGCCTTTTGCGTTGCCAGACGGTGGGACAGGGCACCGGCAATGCGCTCTGCCGCTGCCGTCGATGCGTCTTCACGATTATCGAAAAAGTGTTCCATGATTAACTCTCCGGTTGCCAGTTGCGGCCGTCGCGGTCCAGCATGGTCGACGCGCCGCTCGGGCCCCACGATCCGGCGACGTAGGACTCGACTTTCTGATTGTGTTCTTCCCAGCCTGCGACGATCGCGTCGATCCAGTGCCAGGCCGCTTCAACTTCGTCGCGCCGCATGAACAGCGCGGGATTGCCCCGCAGCACCTCCATCAGCAGTCGCTCGTAGGCGTCGGGGTAACGGATGCCGAAGGTCTCCTCGAAACTCAGGTCGAGCGAGACCGGATGCAGTTCGAAACTGCCGGGTCCCGGCCGCTTGGCCATGACCGACAGCTCGACGCCCTCGTCGGGTTGCAGGCGGATCGTGAGCCGATTGGATTGCAGTTCGTAAGACTGCGCCGGGAAAATCGAATGCGGCACGTCCCGGAACGCGACGACGATCTCCGAGTGTTTGGCCGGCAGCCGCTTGCCGGTGCGCACGTAGAAAGGCACGCCCGACCAGCGCCAGTTATCGATCTCGAGCTTCAGCGCGACGAAGGTCTCGGTCCGGCTCTTCGCGCCCCCGAGTTCGTCGATGTAGCCGCTCACGGTCGCGCCGTCGATCGCCCCCGCCGTGTATTGCGCGCGCACCGTATGGGTCCGGATGCGGTCGCCGCCGATCGGCCGCAGCGCACGGAGCACCTTGATCTTCTCGTCGCGAACGGCGTCGTGATGCAGGCTCGACGGCGCCTCCATGGCGACGAGACAGACGAGCTGCATCAGGTGATTCTGCACCATGTCGCGCAGTGCGCCGATGCGGTCGTAGAATTCGATCCGCCCTCCGACACCGAGGTCTTCCGCGACCGTGATCTGTACGTGATCGACGACACCGCGCCGCCACAGCGGTTCGAACAGGGAATTCGCAAAGCGCAGCGCCAGCAGGTTCTGCACCGTCTCCTTGCCGAGATAGTGGTCGATCCGGTAGATCCGGTTCTCGGCGAAACACCGTCCGACCTGATCGTTGATCTCGCACGCGGACTCGTAATCGCGGCCGAGCGGCTTCTCGAGGACGATGCGACTGGCGGGCGTGACGAGCCCGTTGCGCTTCAGTCCCTGCGCGATCGGCCCGAACAGGCCGGGCGCCGTCGACAGGTACGCAACGCGGACGCGGTCCTCCGCCCCGGCGAGCAGATCGACGAGCGCGCCCCACTTCCCGGGCGCCAGCGCGTCGCACTGCACGTAGTGAATTCGCCGCCTCAGTGCCGCCCATTGCTCCGCGCGGAAGTCGCCTGCCGGCAGGTTCTCGCGCAGCGCCTTCTCGACCATCGCCAGATAGGCTTTGCGTTTGAGCGCGCCGCGACTGACCGCGATGATCCGGCTTTTGCCGGTCACCTGGCCGTCGCCTTCGCGGTGATACAGCGCGGGCAGCAGCTTGCGCAGCGCCAGGTCGCCGGTACCGCCGAAGATCACGAGATCGAACGCCTCGACTGGAACGAATAGAGCCATTACACCTCCGAACAGGCGAAATTTTATTACGGGAATTGTTACAAATCCCGGAAAAATGCCTACCATAACTACAGAAATTCTGTAGTATTGCTACATGCTGGGTCAAATCAATCAATCCCTGGGGCGCCTGAGCCGTGCCGAAAGCCAGGTCGCGGAATGGGTGCTGGCGCATCCGCGGCAGGCGGCGGAATCGACCGTCGCCGAGGTGGCGAAGGCCTGCGCGACCAGTGAGCCGTCGGTCATCCGGTTCTGCCGGCGCATGGGCTTGAGTGGATTCCGCGAGCTGACGCTGCGGCTGACCGAGGCCCTGAGTCAGCCCGGCAGCCTCGTGCACCGTGACGTCAGTGCCGGCGATTCGACGTCGGACGCGACCGTCAAGGTCGTCGAAGCCGCGATCAAGTCGCTGATCGACCTCCGATCCCAGCTCTCGACGATGCCGTTCGACCTCGTCGCCCGGCGCATGGCCGAGGCTCGCCAGTTCGTGTTCGCGGGTCTCGGCGCGTCGGGCCATGTCGCGAGCGATGCCTGCCACAAGTTCTTCAGACTGGGTACGCCGTGCAGCGCCCTGATCGAACCGCCGAGTATCCGGCAGTTCGCGGCCATCGCCGACCGGCGCGACGTCATGATCCTGATCTCGAAGACGGGCGCGACGGCGAACCTCCGCGACGCTGTGCAGACGGCCTACGACAACGGCGCGTTCGTCGTGGCGATAACGGATCCGGCCTCCGAACTCGCCGCTACGGCCAGCGTGACGTTCGCCTGCGACGACCGGGAGGACACCAATATCTACACGCCGCGCAGCTCGCGCCTCGTCCACCTCGCCGTCATCGATGCGCTGCACGTCGCGACGGCGCTGGCGCTCGGCGATTCGGCCGCGCGAAACCTGAGGCGCAGCAAGGACGCTCTGCTGTGAGCGATTGACGATCGCGCCGGGATCAGCCCTCGAGTTTCCTGCGCGCGACCGTCAGCATGGCGACGGCGAGGACGATGAACAGGATTGCGATCGCCCGGCGCATCGTATGCGGTGCGACCTTCCCCTGAAGCCTCGGCCCGATCTGGCCGCCGATGAGCACACCGGGGATGTCGTAGACGAGCATGTCCCACGGCACGGCCGTCCAGCCGCCGTTGCGAATCAACTGCGCCGCGAGCGTCGTGGACGCGAAGACGACCGTGACGATGACGACGAGCACCGACGTAGCCGCCGCCACCGCGATCGGCAGGCCCTTGCGCGACAGTTTCGAGATCGTGACTTCTCCGATACCGACCGAAACCATGCCCGTCAGGAACGCCCCGAGCCCGGTCAGCGCATAGCCCCTCGCACCGAGGTCCGGGATCGCGTAACGATAGGCGTGGCCGCGCGAATCGACGATCGTCTTTGCGGGCGCTTCGAGGCCGACCATCTCTTCGCCGCCGGGCGGCCTGTTGAACCACATGACGAATGCGAGCACGGCGACGAGCGACGCATAGCTCGCAATCAGGATGGCGTCGTGCACCAGGTTGGCCGTCAGCGCGCCGAGAACCGCAACGGGCACGGCGACGCGCAGGATGCGCCAGGCGAGCGCGTAGTCGATCAGCTTGCGGCGGTAATAGCCTACGAAGCCCGAGAGGAAACCGAAGGTCTGTGTGATGAGTGCGGCCGTGATCGCGGCGATCGTCGAGTGCAGAACGTACTCGGGTCCGAGCAGCGGAAACAGGAGAATGAAAATCGGCGTAAACAGCGCCGCCCCGCCGATGCCGCTGAGCATTGCGCAGGTGGCGACGGCGATCGACACCGGGAACATGAACCAGTAGAGCGTAAAATCCATCGCGCGACAGTGTGCCTGCGAAATCGCGGCGCGGCCACCGCCAGGATGTGGTACAAAACCGGCTGCCGGCCGACAACGAGGACACCTCCGTCGGCGTCGCCATGGCGACGATGATCACGTTCGGCGCCTACCTGCCGGACGGCATCGTCTTCGGCACGCTGTTCTTTTTGCTGCTTGTCGTCGCCGGCCTTTCGTCGTGCCTGGGCGGCGCAGAGGCCGCTGTCTCGTGGATCGACGAGCGTTCAATCAGTCGAGAAGCGCTCCGCCAGCACGCGCAGGCGTGCCATGCGCTCGGCGCATTCGCGCCGTGTCGCGTCGAGATCGATCTCGCCGGCGCCGAAGCGGCGCTGCCGGTCGTAATACGCCGCGGGGTCGGTGCCGTCCGGCTCGACGTTGATGCGATACGAGACCCCGTCGAAGACCTCGTAGACCGGGAACAGGCCGCTTTTGACGGCGATACGCACGAGTTCGATCGAATCGGCGGGTTCCGACTTCCAGCCCGTCGGGCAGGGCGAGTGCATCAGCAGGAAACGCATGCCGCTCATCGACAGCGCCGCGGCGATCTTGCGCGCGAAGTCCCCGGGATGCGCGACCGACAGGGTCGCGGCGTAGGGGATCCGGTGAGCGGCCATGATCGACATGACGTCTTTCTTGCCTTCGCGCTTGCCCGACGGCGTCGTCGAGGTCTTCGCTCCGGCCGGCGTCGCTGATGAGCGCTGGCCGCCCGTGTTGCCGTAGATCTCGTTGTCGTAGCAGATGTAGATGATGTTCTCGTTGCGCTCCGCCGCGGCTGACAGCGTCGCGAGTCCGATGTCGTAGGTGCCGCCGTCGCCGGCCCAGCAGACGACCTGGCCCGGCTCGTCGTTGAGATCCCGGATCGTCGCGACGCCCGACGCCACGGCCGGCGACGACGCGAACGTCGATGCGATCGTCGGCACGCCGTAGCTCGTCGTCGGATAAGCGCCTGCCGTGACGATGCCGCAGCAGGCCGGGATCACGAGCGTGCAGGAGTCGCCGGCATCGGCAAGCGCGCGACCGAGCATCGTCAGGCCCGTACTCATACCGCAACCGCCGCAATTGGTGTTGCCGGGGCGCAGCAGGCACTCGGCGGTCGCGTTCATTGCGTCACCTCTTCACCCGATTCGATACCCATCCACACGGGTTCGCCCGCGGCCTCGCGTGTCTCGAGGTCGTCGAGGATCGTCTCGATGACCGCCGGCGTCACGTCGCCGCCGCACAGGCCGGCCAGGTAGTTCTGGATCAGCAGGTCGTCGCGGCGGCCCTGGAAAGCCGCTCGCGTGTCCTGCCAGAAGACGCCGCCGGCACCGGCTGCGTAATTGCGATCGAGCACGGCAATGCGATTCGCGGACCCGCAGGCATCGCGCAGCCGCTCCTCGGGAAACGGTCGGAACAGCTTCAGTTTGACCAGACCGACCTTCCGGCCGGCTTCGCGCCGCTTGCGAACGACCTCGCGCGCCGTCGTCGCCATCGTGCCGGTCGCGACGACGACCGTCTCGGCATCGTCGGTCTCATACGGCTGGATCGTGTCGCCGGGGTCGCGGCCGAAGATGTCGATGAACGCTTGGCGGCACGCCTCGTAGACGGCCGGTGTGCGCTTCATCGCCTCGTCGATCTCGAGGCGCATCGAAAGGCCTTCGTGCGGCCAGGCCAGCCCACCCACGGTGCGCGCTTCGTCGTAGTGCATGCGATGCGGCAGGCGAAGGTCCGGCAGGTAGCGGTCGACCTGATCCTGTTCGGGCATCGACGTCTCGGTCTGCGTGTGCGAGACGATGAACGCATCCATGCAGGTCAGCGCGGGAAGCAGGATACGCGCGTCTTCGGCGAGCCGGAACGCGAGCAGCGTCGTGTCGAGTACTTCCTGGTTCGTCTCGCAGTAGAACTGCAGCCACGGGAAATCCCTGAGCATCAGCGTGTCGCCCTGGTCCGCCCAGATGTTCCACGGCGGGCCGAGCGTGCGGTTGACGGCGACCATGACGATCGGGAGTCGATAGAACCCCGCGACCATGACGTTTTCGGCCATGTAGGCGAGGCCGTTCGCCGAGCTGGCCGTGAATGCGCGGGCACCGGACAGCGATGCGCCGATCGACACGGCCATGGCGCTGTGCTCGCTCTCGACCGGGACGACACGGCCCTTGCTGAACGGGAACTTCGCGACGTACTCGACGATCTCCGTCTGCGGCGTGATCGGGTAGATGCCGCAGGCTGCGCCGCGTGCCGTACGGTTGGCTTCGGCCGCGAGGCTCAGCGCGTGCCCGGCCGCCTGGTTGCCGGTGACGACCTGGACCGTCATGACGACAACTGACTCATGCGGATGACGTTGCGCGGGCATTCCGTGGCGCAGACGCCGCAGCCCTTGCAATACGTGTAATCGAACTCGAGCCCGTGCCGTACGCGCCGCAGCATGCCCTCGGGACAGTAGGTGCAGCACACGTCGCACTCGTTGCAGACGCCGCAGGACATACAGCGCGCCGCCTCGGTCGTGTCCTCGAGGCCCATGTGAACCTCGTCGAAGGTCGAACGCCGCACCTCGACGGGCAAGTCGCCGCCCTCGACGGCGGCCTGGCGTTCGAAGAGGTGCAGTTTCATGTCCCCGGCGCCGGCGACCTCGTCCATCCACTCGTCGACGTCGCGCAGCGCGTCGGCGTGTTCCGTGATCTCGATGCTGTCCCCGCTGAGCGCGTTGTGGATGTGCACGGCCGAGCGCCTGCCGGAGCCGATGGCGCCGGCGACCGTGCCTTCGCTCGTTGCGAGGTCGCCGACGGCGAACACGGGCGTCTCCAGCAGTCCCAGCAGTTGCGCTCCCTCGCGTACCTCGGTGCCCTCGGGAAAGACCGAGACGTCGGGCGACTGGCCGAGCGCGAGGATGATGCGGTGGCAGGCGAGGTCGAAATCCGATCCGGGTACTTCGAGCGGGGCGCGGCGGCCGGATTCGTCGGGTTCGCCGGGTTCCATGCGCCGGCAGGTCAGTCGATAGAGTCGGCGGGCGCCATCGGTCGGCACCTCATGCAGCACGATCGGCTGCGTCAGGTAGTCGATGCGGATGTCTTCTTCGAGCGCCTCGTCGACCTCTTCGCCGATCGCGGGCATCTCGTCGCGCGTCCTGCGGTAGACGACGCGCACGCTCGCGGCGCCGAGCCGCAGGGCCGAACGCGCGGCATCCATCGCCGTGTTGCCGCCGCCGATGACGACGACGTCTTCGCCGTCGACGCGCACGTCGCCGCGGTGTACGTGATCGAGGAAGTCGATTCCCTGGACGACGGCCTGCGTTCCGTTCAATCCCAGTTGCAGCTCGCGCGGTTTCTGCAGGCCCGTCGCCACCAGCACGGCATCGTACCGTCGCGTCAGATACAGGAGCGATGGGCGATCGATCCTGCGATTCGTCTCGATCCCGACGCCGAGATCGACGATCCGCCGGATCTCGCGGGCGACGACGTCTTCGGGCAGGCGAAATTCGGGAATGCCGGCCGTGAGCAGTCCGCCGGGCTCGTCGGCCGCTTCGAAGACCTCGACCCGGTAGCCGAACCGGGCGAGATGGAAGGCGGCCGTGAGGCCCGCCGGCCCCGAACCGACGATCGCGATGCGTTCGCTGCGCCGCGCGTCGGGCCCGACGTCTGCGTGACCCCTGTCGCCGGCGAATCGTTCCATCTGGCGCACGTTGACGGCGCCGTCGAGTTCCACGCGGTTGCATACGTCCATGCACGGGGCCGGGCAGGCCCGCCCGCACACGGACGGAAACGGCGTGCTGCGCAGCAGGATGTCGAGTGCCTTGTCGACGTCGTCGTGTGCGAGGGCATTCAGGAAGCCCTGCACGTTGTTTCCGGCCGGGCAGACGTGATTGCACGGCGGGATCATCTGCCGGCGACGCGGCTGTTCCGTTGCCCAGGCGCCCGTCTTGATCGCCGGCATCGCCGCGCCCGCGCCTTTGACAATGCTGGGACCGCGCGCCTCGCCCGGCGGCGGCACGGCAAGCCGTTCCCCGTCGGGCCGGCGCGGCGCGTCGAGGAGCAGCGCTTCGTCGTGCGCCCGTGTGGCGGCCGAAATATTGGGCCCCTGGAAGCCGAGATGATCGAGCGCCGCGTGCATCTCTTCCAGCGGGAAGCCGAGCATGCGGCAGACGGATCCGGCCAGTGCCGTGTTGACGATCGGCATGCTGCGCGTGCCGAGGCCGTTGTCGCGTGCAATCGTCGTCGCGTCGACCGTGGCGATGCGGTAGTCCGCGAATTCTTCGGCGAAATCGCTCGGGGCCTGAGGCGTGTTGAGCAGGATCCAGCCGCCCGGTTTGAGCCCGGACGTCAGCGCCGGCGCAATCAGCGTCGGGTCGAGCACGATCACGTGATCGGGTTCGTAGATCAGGTTGCGGTTGGTGATGGGCTCGGCGGAGAAACGGCAAAAAGCCTGGATCGGGGCGCCCGAGCGTTCCGCCGCGTACAGGCCGAACGCCTGCACGGACAGGCCGTCGAGAAAACGCGAAGTGGCGATCAGTTTCGCCAGGGTGACGCCACCCTGGCCGCCACGGCCGTGGATTCGGATTTCGATCATCGTGGCACCGACAAGAATATAGCGCCGGGCGGCCGGCGTCCCAATAGGTAGTTTCCGCCGAAATCATCCATAGGTTCTATTTATTCATAGAAGATTGACTATTTAACTTATTATAAATAAAGATATTTCAAAGACCTTGCAAATATTTCTATAGATTAATAGAATTCTGAATCCGCAACCGAGCAGCGAAACCGTGAAGCCCGAAAAGACCGAAAGCCGCCGCTACCAAAAGCAGAAACTCGCTGCGATTCGCGCGGCCGCGAGCGTGTTCTCGGAGAAGGGTTTCCACGGCGCGTCGACCGCCGACGTCGCGGCGCGCCTCGGTATCAAGCAGGGGAGCCTCTACTACTATTTCGACTCGAAGGAAGAAGCGCTCGAGGAGGTCTGCCTCTACGGGCTGAGGCAATACGTCGAGAACATGGACGCGATCGCAGAAGGCGAGGAAAACTTCCAGGCTCGCCTGCGTGCCGTCGTCACGAACCACCTCGGCCGCTATCGCGAGAAGAACGAAGCGCTCAAGGTCCACAACGACGAACGCCTGTATCTTCCGCCCGAGCGCCGCGTTCGTCTGAAGCAACTCGGCACGCACTACCGCGAGCGGCTCGAGGACATCGTCGAGACCGGCAAGGCGGAAGCTGCGGTGCGCGACGAGATCGACAGCCATTTCATGGCGCAATCAATCATCGGCATGTGCAACGGGCTCGGCGAGATCATCGTCCGCGATCCCGAGGCGGATGTCTTCGAACTGGCAAGAAAGTGCACGGACCTGTTGCTGCACGGCACGGCCCCGTACCACATACAAGGAGACTGAAAAGATGGGTGCATACAAGGAACCGCACGGGGGCGAGCTCAAAGAGCTCTTTCTGTCGGAGCGGCAGGCTGACGAGGAGAAACTCAAGGCCAAGGAGTACAAGTCGTGGAGCCTGACGCAGAGGCAGGTTTGCGACCTCGACCTGCTCATGAACGGCGCATTCTCGCCGCTCGGGGGCTTCCTGGGCAAGGAAGACTACGAATGCGTGTGCGACGACATGCGACTCGCCGACGGCACGCTCTGGCCGCTGCCGATTACGCTGGACGTCAGCGAGGAGTTCGCCGGCGGGATCGCCGCCGGTGAAGTCATCGCGCTGCGCGACCCCGAAGGGGTCCTGCTCGCAACGCTCGAGGTCGGTGACGTCTGGACGCCCGACCTCGCGAGCGAGGCCAGGCGCGTCTTCGGCACGACCGACGACACGCACCCGGCGGTCGATTTCCTGTTCAACCGCTCCAATCCCGTCTACGTCGGCGGCAGGATTCGCGGCATCGAGCCCCCGACCTACTACGATTTCAAGCTGCTGCGCGACACGCCGTCGGAACTGCGCGGGCGCTTCCGCAAACTCGGCTGGCGCAAAGTCGTCGCGTTCCAGACGCGCAACCCGCTGCACAAGGCGCACCAGGAACTGACGTTCCGGGCGGCGAGAGAGTCGGACGCGAATCTGCTGATCCAGCCCGTGGTCGGTATGACCAAGCCGGGCGACATCGATCATTTCACGCGCGTACGCTGCTATGAACACATCCTTCACGAGTATCCCGAGCAGACCACCCAACTCTCCCTGCTGAATCTCGCGATGCGCATGGGCGGCCCGCGCGAGACCTTGTTGCACGCGATCATCCGCAAGAACTACGGGTGCACGCATTTCATCGTCGGGCGCGACCACGCCGGTCCCGGCAACGACAAGGACGGCAATCCGTTTTACGGCCCGTACGACGCCCAGGAACTCTACAGGCAGCACGAGGAAGAGCTCGACATCACGATGGTGCCGTTCAAGATGATGGTCTACGTCGAGAACAAGGCCGAATACGTCCCGGCCGACGAAACCGAGCCGACCGACAAGGTGCTCAATCTGTCGGGTACCGAGTTCCGTCGACGCCTGCGCGAGGGCCTCGAGATTCCCGAGTGGTTCTCCTACCCGAAGATCGTCGAGGAACTCAGGAAGGCGCATCCGCCGAAGCACCGGCAGGGCTTCACGATCTTTTTCACGGGACTTTCCGGGTCCGGCAAGTCGACGGTCGCGAACGCACTGATGATCAAGTTGCTCGAGGAGGGTTCGCGTCCGGTCACGCTGCTCGACGGCGATATCGTGCGCAAGAACCTGTCGAGCGAGTTGACGTTCTCGAAGGAGCACCGCGATCTCAACATTCTGCGGATCGGCTACGTGGCGAGCGAGATCACCAAAGCGGGCGGCATAGCGCTCTGTGCC
>JAKSCZ010000098.1 GCA_022360335.1 Pseudomonadota bacterium | reverse complement strand
CGCCGGCCTGACGACCGTCTGGATCTCGATGCAGACGACCGACTCGCTCGTCGTGCACGCCGAGGACGGCGTCAGGAACGCCGCCGACCGGCGCATTTCGGCGCAGCGGCTGGCGTCCGATATGGGCCTGGTTGCGCTCGTCGAGATCGACCCCGCCACGGGTGTCGTGTCCGCCGTCATGCGGGCGGGCGAGCTCGTCAACGTTCCGGCCACGCTCGACTTCGAGCTGTCGCACCCGGCGTTCGCCGACCGCGATCTCGCCGTCTCCCTCACCAGGGCGCTCCCGGATAGCGACGGCAATCCCGTCTGGGTCGGGCACTTCGTCGAGGTCCCGGACGGACGTTTCTACGCGGTGCTCAAATCCGGCGATCGATGGCGCCTGTCCGCCGAGTGGCGGGGCGAGTCGAGCCTGACCCTGCGGCCCGGCGGCGATGACTCGCTCTGAGGCGTGCTTCCACTGCGCCCTCCCCATCCCCACCGGCTGTGACCTGAGCGTCGACATCGAAGGGCGGCGCCGGGCCGTCTGCTGCCCGGGTTGCAAAGCCGTCGCCGAACTGATCCGCGATACCGGGCTCGTACGTTACTACGCGCTGCGCGATACGCCGGAGCCCGGTGTCGGCCGGCCGCCCGAGGACGTCGCCGAATGGAGCGTATTCGACGGCGACGACATGCTCGAGGCGTTCACCGAGCGCCGCGACGGTACGCGCGAGGCGACGATCTACGTGGGCGGCATGTACTGCTCGGCGTGCAGCTGGCTGATCGAAACCACACTCGGCAAGCAGCCCGGCGTACGATCCGCCGAAGTGAACCCGATCACGCATCGCCTGCGGCTCGAGTTCGCCACCGGCGGTACGACGCTCGGCAGCCACCTCGCGACGCTCGCCGACCTCGGCTACCAGCCCCAGCCCCTTTCGCCCGAGACGTCGACGAGACCGGAGGTCGCCGAGCAGCGTGTCGCGCTCAAACGCCTGCTGGTCGCGTCCCTCGGCATGATGCAGGTCATGATGTTCGCGGTCGGGCTGTACTCGATGGATTTCCATACGGTCGAACCCGAGATGCAGCATTTCCTGCGTCTGGTCAGCTTCTTCGTCACGACGCCCGTCGTCTTCTACTCGGCGAAACCTTTCTTCACGAGCGCCTGGCGCGGCGTCGCCGGCCGCAAGCCGGGCATGGACCTGCCCGTCTCCATCGCGATCGGTTCCGCTTACGCGGCGTCCGTGTACGCAACGTTCGCTCGCGGCGAGGCCGTCTGGTTCGATTCCGTGACGATGTTCGTGTTCTTCCTGACGCTGGGCCGGTTCCTCGAGATGCGCGCGCGCCATCGCTCGATCGACCGCAGCGCCGCATTGTCGTCGCTGCTGCCGAACACGGCGACGCGCATCGAGACGGACGGGCACGCGACGGTCCCGATCTCGCAACTGACGGCCGGCGACAAGGTCCTGATCCGCGCCGGCGACCCGATCCCGGCGGACGGCCTGCTCGCGTCGGGTACGACCTCGGTCGACGAGTCCCTGCTCACGGGTGAGGCGAGGCCGCAGGCGAAAGGCGTCGGCGACGCGTTGTCGGCCGGCAGCGTCAATCTCGACGGTATGGTCGAGATGACGGTGACGAGCACCGGTTCCGACACGACGCTCGGCACGATCAGCCGGCTGAGCGAGCGCGCGCGGTACGCCCGGCCCGCATTCGTCACGCTGGCCGACAACGTCGCAAGCTACATCGTCGTCGCGCTCCTGATCGTCGCCGCCGGCGTCGCGACGTTCTGGTATTTCGCCGACGCGGAGCGCGCCTTCGTCATCACGTTGTCGGTGCTCGTCGTTACCTGTCCGTGCGCGCTGGCATTGGCGACGCCTGCAGCGTTCGCCGCGGCCGGCAGCCGCCTTTCGCAGCTGAGCTTGCTGGTCACCAACGGCAACGCGATCGAAACCCTGTCCCGCGCCACCGTCGTGATGCTCGACAAGACCGGCACCCTGACGATGGGCGCGCCCCGCATCACGAGCGTCTTCGTGATCGACGATCGCCGGACCGAGAGGGACTGCCGGCTCATCGCCGCAGCGCTCGAACACGCCTCCACGCACCCGCTCGCCGGCGCGTTTGCCGTGCCCGGCGAGCGGCCGGCCGTCGCGAACGAGCGCATACACGTCGGCAAGGGGGTCAGCGGGATCGTCGACGGCCGCGAATGGCGCATCGGCAGCGCCGGCTTCGCGGGCGGCGGCGCCGCGGTCGAGGACGGCGTCTCGACGCACGTGTTCCTCGGGGTCGGCGGCGAAGCGGTCGCGTGCTTCGAACTCGAAGACGAATTGCGGCCCGACGCGAGGCGCACGCTCGACCGGGTGAAGAACCTCGGATTGAAAACGGCCCTCGTCAGCGGCGACAACCGGGCCGCCGTGCTGTCGACCGCGGAGAAGCTGGCGATCGACGACGTGCACTTCGAGTGCACGCCCGCGGACAAGCTCGGGATCATCGGGGACGCACAACGGCGCGGCGAGTGCGTCGTCATGGTCGGCGACGGCATCAACGACGCGCCCGTACTCGCCGGCGCCGACACGTCCATCGCGCCCGCCCACGGTGCGCTGCTCGCTCAGACCAGCGCCGACGTCATCATGACGGGCGATTCGCTGGCGCCGCTGACGACGGCAATCGAGATGGCGCGCAGGACGATGCGCATCGTGCGCCAGAATCTCACCTGGGCAATCGTCTACAATGCACTGGCGCTGCCGCTGGCGGCCGCCGGATTCGTCCCGCCCTGGGCCGCCGCGATCGGCATGAGCGCGAGCTCGCTGATCGTCGTGCTGAATGCGCTGCGCCTGAGCCGCTTCGAATGACATGAACATCCTCTACGTCCTGATCCCGCTCGCATTGCTGCTGCTCGGCCTCGCCGTGTGGGCCTTCTTCTGGGCCGTCGGCAGCGGGCAGTTCGACGACCTCGATACGCCCGCGATGCGCGTCGTCATGGACGACGATTCGAAGCCGAAAGAGGACGACGCCGGTGACTGAGATCTGGCCCGTCGCGACGGCCGCGCTGGCCGCGGGATTCGTCGGCAGTGCGCACTGCTTCGGCATGTGCTCCGGCATCTCCGGCCTGTTCGCGGTCGGCGCGAACGTCCGCTCGATCCGCAGCGAGATCCCGAAGGCCATTGCGTACAACGCGGGCCGTGTCCTGAGCTACGCGTTTCTCGGCATGGTCGTCGCCCTGCTCGGCAAGACGGCGGTGTCGTCGATACCCGATCTCGCTGCGCCGGTCCGGCTCGCGAGCGGGCTGTTGATCGTTCTCGTCGGTCTGCAGCTCGCGTTCGGCTGGCGCATCCTCGCGCCGCTCGAGACGGCGGGCTCGACGATCTGGCGACGCATCGCACCGGCGGCTAAACGGCTCGTGCCGGTCGAAACGACGACCCAGGCGATCGGCCTGGGACTGATCTGGGGCTGGCTGCCCTGCGGGCTCGTCTACTCGGTGCTGCTGTTGGCGGCGACCACCGCGGAACCGGCCGGCGGCGGCCTCGTCATGATCGCATTCGGGCTGGGTACGATGCCCGCCATGATCGCGACCGGCGTCAGTGCATCGAAGATCGCGCAGTTCATGAGCGGCAAACGCCTCGGCGCCGGACTGCTCATCGTCGTCCTCGGACTCGCGACGATCGCGATGCCGGTGATGGCGCTGGGCGGGTCGCAGGATCATGCGGCGCATCATGTGGGCCATGCGATGCCGGCGGACGGCGGCACGGCCGATAGTCGAGCCAAACGGCCCGATACCGGCTATGATTGCGCCACCCTGAATCGGCACGACTGACGCAAGATGGGCACGACCATTCACTGGCTCGGGGCGGGCCTGTCCTCCACCCCGGGCATCCGCCGGCTCGCCGACGGCGAAAACCCGCTCATTGTCTGGAATCTCAATCGCGACGGGACGCGTGCGTCGCTGCTGGCGGCCGGCGTCGATACGGACGTGCGCGAGTTCGGATTCGAGGCCCTGCGCGGCACCATCGCCGGCGGCGACATCGTCGTCTCGATGCTGCCGGCGACCCTGCACGTCCGGATCGCCGAGATGTGTCTCGAGTTGCGCGCCGACTTCGTTTCGAGCAGCTACGTGACGCCGGGCATCGCGGCGCTCGAGCGCGAGGCCGAGTCCCTGGGGCTGCGCTTCGTCAACGAGTCCGGGCTCGACCCGGGCATCGATCACCTGTTTTCGCATTTGCTCGTCGACGAATACCGGGAGAGCGCCGCAGTCCACCCGGAGAACCGTTTCCATTTCCGCTCGTACTGCGGCGGATTCCCCGCGACCGTCAACGACTTTCGTTACAAGTTCAGCTGGTCGCCGCTCGGCACCCTGCTGGCACTGACGTCGCCGGCCCGATGGATCGAAGGCGGCGCCCGTTGCGAAGCGCCGCACCCCTGGGACGCGACCAGGCAGGTCCGGATCGGCGCTGCCGACGAGACTTTCCAGGCGTATCCGAATCGCGATTCACTGCCGTTCCTCGGCCAGTACGGCTTCGATCCGGGCTGGCACATCGAGGAGTTCGTCCGCGGCACGCTGCGCCCCGACGGCTGGGCGCAAGCCTGGCAGCCCGTGTTCGCGCAGATCGCCGCCGCGGACGGAAAGGACATTGCGGCACGGCTCGAACCGCTGGCCGACGACCTTGCGCGCCGGTACGGCTACGAGCCGGGCGAACCCGACCGGGTCGTCCTGTCCATCGAACTCGAGGTGACGCGCGACGATCGAACGGCGTGGTTCGGATCCTGCCTGATCGACTCCTGCGGTGACGGGCGCGGTCAGGCCATGGCGCGCCTCGTGTCGCTGCCGGTCAGCATCGCCGCCCAGTCCGTCATCGCCGGCGATTTCGAGCCCGGTGTGCACGCGGCGACGACGGACCCGCCGGTCATCAGGAAGTGGCTCGACCGGCTCTCGACGATGGGCGAGGACGTCGTCCTGACGCTGCCCTGACGGCAATCAGGTCCGCTCGGCCTCGAGCCGCCGCTCGAGCCAGTCGAGCACGGTCTCCGCATAGAACGTGCAGGCGAGACCGTCGACGAACGGGTTGCCCTCGTCGATACGCTCGAGTTTGTCGTGCATGCCGAAGAAGAACGGGTGCGGCGACAGCAGGATGTCGCAGTCGAGGTCGGCAATCTTGCCGGCACTTTCGGTCATCGCATCCGCGGCGCCGCTCGCACCGAAAGAAAACCCCTGCGCCGACACGGCCGTCATGCTGTCCGCGTAAACGACGTCGTAGCAGGTGCCGAGCGCACAGGACTCCCAGGTCCAGGACACGCCGTTGCCGGTGTGACCGGGCGTATGCACCGCCTTGACGGCGACCTCTCCGACCGACACGAATTCGCCGTCGCCGACCGCAACGACATTGCGAACCGGCGGAAAGCTGCCGCGGTCCGAATCCGGGAGGTATTGCGGATCGTCCGGCCGCAACCGCCCGCTCGTCAGCGGCGCTACGCCGGCCTCGCTCGTGTACACGTCGGCTTTGGTCATACGCTGCAACGCGTTGACGCCGCCGACGTGATCGTAGTGTGCGTGCGAGACCAGGATGGCCTCGATGTCGAGCGGGTCGAAACCGAGTGCGCGTATGCTGGCGTCGATCAGCGCCGCCGACTGCGTGAGCCCGCCGTCGACGAGGACCAGGCCGTTGCCGGTCTCGATCAGGATCGACGACAGGCCGTCCGTGCCGACGTACCACGTGTTGCCGTGGATGCGAAACGGCTCCCTGGGCGCGTTCCACTCGGCGCAGCGTTCGCATGCGTAGGGGGCGTCGGGTTCGAGTGTACGCGGGCCGCAGGCGCAGAGCGTCGCAAAGCAGGCCAAGACGAGAATACGGCTCATGCCAGCGCCCTCAGGAACAGTCGTGCCGACGCAATGATGAGAAAAGCGCCGAACAGCATCTTGAGGTGCTTCGGCCGGAAGGCATGGGCGATCCTTGCACCGAGCGGCGCGGCGAGGAACGTCGCCGGCGCGATGCACGCGAAGCCGACGAGGCTCACGTAGCCCAGGCTGCCGGTGGGGAGACGCGGATCGGCCCATCCGGCGGCAATGAAGCCGATCGTGCCGGGCAGGCTGATGACGAGGCCGAACAGGGCGGCCGTGCCGACGGCGCGGTGTATCGGCTCGTTGAACAGCGTCAGCGACATGACCGAGAACGTGCCGCCGCCGATGCCCATCATGCTCGAGAAGCAGCCGATCGCCGTCGGGACGATCGCGACGAGCGGACCGCGGGGTACCTCCGCCGTGAGGTTACGCCCGTCCGGGGCCAGCAGCATCTTCAGCGCGACGAGCAACGCGAGCGTCGCGAAGACGATCGCAAGGACGCGGCTGTGCACCTGCGATGCGATCCAGGCGCCGAGCAGGGCGCCGACCAGTATGAAAACCGCCCAGCGCCTGACGATATCGACGTCGACCGATCGCCGCTCGTGATGCGCGCGTGCGGACGAGATCGACGTCGGGACGATCGTCGCGAGCGAGGTACCGACCGCGATGTGCATGCGAATCGCCGGATCGACACCGACGTAACCGAGCGCGGTCTCGAGAACCGGGACGATGACGATGCCGCCGCCGATGCCGAACAGTCCCGCAAGCACTCCCGCGACCGTCCCGGTCGCGAGCATGGCTACGCCGAGCATCAGCCACTGTTCCATCGTCAGGCCCTCAGTCGCTCGGCGTGGAAGGCCAGGTGTTCCTCGATGAACGTCGCAATGAAGTAGTACCCGTGGTCGTAGCCTTCGTGGACGCGGAGCTCGAGCGGCAGGCCGCCCTCCCTGCAGGCCGCTTCGAGCAGCTCGGGTTTCAGCTGTTCCTTCAGGTACGGATCGTCCGCGCCCTGGTCGACGAGGATGCGGTCGTACGGCGTCACGCCGCCGGAGCGTCTCGCAAGCTCGCAGGCGTCGTAGTCCCGCCACGCCGACCGGTCGCCCCCGAGGTAGTGGCCGAGCGCTTTCTGCCCCCAGGGGCTGTGCAACGTCGTGCAGACGGGCGCAAACGCCGACAACGAACGGTACATGCCGGGATTGCGCAGACCGATGGTCAACGCCCCGTGGCCGCCCATCGAATGCCCGGTCAGGCCCTGGCGATCCGCGTCGCCCGGAAAGTTGTCGAAGACGATCGGCGGCAGTTCCTTCGTGACGTAGTCGTACATGCGATAGTGCCGCGACCAGGGCGCCTGCGTGGCGTTGAGGTAGAAGCCGGCTGCAAGCCCCATGTCGTAGTCCCCGTCGGGATCGTCGGGCACGCCTTCGCCGCGCGGACTCGTATCGGGAGAGACGAGCATCAGGCCGAGGCCGGCCGCAACGCGCTGCGCGCCGCTCTTGACCATGAAATTCTCCTCGGTGCACGTCAGACCCGACAGGAACGTCAGGACCGGCACCCTGCCGCCGGCCGCCTGCGGCGGCACGAACACCGAGAACCGCATGTCGCAGTCGTTGACCGTGGAGGCGTGTCGATAGAAGCCGATGCGGCCGCCGAAGCAGCGCGTTTCGCTGAGGCGTTCGATAGTCATAGCGGTCGATTATGGCCGACCGGGCCTTGCCGGACTAGCGCTTCTGAAACACCAGCGTGCCGTTGGTGCCGCCGAAACCGAAGCTGTTGGTCATGGCGGTCCTGACGCCCGCGTTTTCGACGCATTGCGTGACGAGTGGCGTGCCGGCAACGGCCTCGTCGGGTTCGTCGACGTTGATCGACGGCGCGATGAAATCGTGCTCGAGCATGAGCAGGCAGTGGATGGCCTCCTGCGCCCCGGTCGCGCCGAGCGAATGTCCGCACATCGACTTGGTCGATCCGTAGGCCGGCATCTCGTCGCCGAACACCTCGCGCATGGCCTTGACTTCCTGGATGTCGCCGACCGGCGTGCTCGTACCGTGCGTGTTGACGTAGTCCACCGGGCCTTCGACGGTGGACAGCGCCTGTTGCATGCAGCGCACCGCGCCTTCCCCGGACGGGGCGACCATGTCGTGGCCGTCCGAATTCGCGGCGAAACCGACGAGCTCCGCGTAGATCTTCGCGCCGCGGGCTTTCGCGTGCTCGAGTTCCTCGACGACGACCATGCCGGAGCCGGACGAGCTCACGAAGCCGTCGCGATTCGCGTCGTAGGGGCGCGATGCCCTGGCCGGTTCGTCGTTGTAGCCGGTAGACAGGGCGCCCATCGCGTCGAACAATGCCGTCAGCGTCCAGTCTTCTTCCTCACCGCCGCCGGCGAAGACGATGTCCTGCCGGCCGAGCGCGATCTGCTCCGCGGCCGCGCCGATGCAGTGTGCGCTGGTCGCGCACGCGGACGTGATCGAGTAGTTGATGCCCTTGATCCTGAACGGCGTCGCGAGACAGGCGGCCACCGTGCTGCCCATCGTCTTCGTGACGGCGTAGGGGCCGATCTTGCGGACGCCGCGATTGCGCAGATTGTCCGCCGCCTTGACGACGTTGGAGCTCGAGGCCCCGCCCGATCCCGCGATCAGGCCCGTGCGCACATTGGAAACGTCCTTCTCTTCGAGTCCCGAGTCGTCGATGCACTCCTGCATTGCGATGTAGGCATAGGCCGCCGCATCGCCCATGAAACGCAGGACCTTGCGATCGATGTGCTCCTTGAGGTCGATGCGGCACCTGCCGGCGACCTGGCTGCGCAGTCCCATCTGCGTGAAGATCTCGTTGGCGACGATGCCGGACCGGCCGCGCTTCAGCGAATCGAGGATCTCTTCCTTGTTATTGCCGATACACGAGACTGCGCCGAGTCCCGTGATGACTGCACGCCGCATGCCGGGTCCTAGAAGTCGTCAGTTGAGGTAAAAAGGCCGACGCGCAGGTCTTCGGCCGTGTAGATCTCACGTCCGTCGACCGAGAGCGCGCCGTCGGCGATCGCCATGTTGAGCTTGCGCGCAACGACCCGTTTGATGTCGATCCGGTAGGTCACTTTCTTCGCGGTCGGCAGGACCTGGCCCGTGAACCGGACCTTGCCGACGCCGAGCGCACGGCCGCGGCCCTGCAGCCCCTGCCAGACGAGGTGAAAGCCGACGAGTTGCCACATGGCATCCAGGCCGAGGCAACCGGGCATGACGGGATCGCCCTCGAAATGGCACTCGAAGAACCACAGGTCGGGATGGATGTCGAGCTCGGCCCGAATCTCGCCCTTGCCGTACCTGCCGCCCTCGTCGTCGATCAGCGCGATGCGATCGAGCATCAGCATGTTGGGCCTGGGCAGCCGGCCGTTCGTCGGCCCGAAGAGTTCGCCGTGGCCGCTGGCGATCAGGTCGTCGTAATCGTATGCGTTACGCCGTACGGGCAATTGCGGTACTGGATTCACACTGGTCATCGCCCGATTTTACTCCCGCGGTTCCGGCGGGAGTTTCGAAATCGCGCCATGTCGCCGACCGCAGGAGCGGCTTCGGCCGCGAGAGGTTCGGGCCTGAAGGCCCTCCTGCGGGAGATAAGGGACAGTTACCTTAACTATTCGCCCACGCCAGCGTGGGCGAGTAGTTAAGGTAACTGTCCCTTATCTCCTACGACTTGTCGTAGTCGAGCAGGATTTCGTCGGTGAGCGGCACGCTCTGGCATGCCAGCACGAAGCCTTTCTCGACCTCCCAGGGCTCCAGGCCGTAGTTCGTGGCCATGTCGACTTTGCCCTCGCGGACGTGCGTGCGGCACGTCGCGCAGACGCCGCCCTTGCAGGAATACGGCAATTCGACGCCCTGGCTCGCGGCCGCATCGACGATGCTGGTGCCGGCCCGCGGCATCTCGAAGGTCTTCTCGTGCCCGTCCATGATCACGGTGACCGTCGCCGCATCCCCGGCGGCGTCGGCCCGGGGTAACTGCTTCTTTTGGCCCTTGCGCGGCACGCCGAATCGTTCCGAATGCACGCTCCCGGGGTCCATGCCGAGTTCGACGAGCCTGGCGGTCACGGTCTCGATCATCGTGCCCGGGCCGCAAACCCAGGCGGCGTCGACATCGTGGCCGCGGCAGAATCGCTCCCACAGCTCGGCGACTTTTTGGTCGTCGAGGCGTCCGCCGGAAATCCCGAACTCCTGCTCTTCCCGGCTGAAAACGAAATGCAGCTGCACGCGATCGGGATAGCGGTTCTTCAATGCGAAGAGATCCTCGATGAACATCGTCGTGTTCTGTTTGCGATTCCCGTAAAAAAGCGCGAAGCGGCTTGTCGCTTCGCGCTCCAGGACGGACGACATGATCGACAGGATCGGCGTGATGCCGCTGCCCGCCGCGAAACCGATGTGAAAACGCCCGTCGCTACGCTCCCCGGGCAGGTGGAAGCGCCCGGTCGGCGGCATGACCTCGAGCACGTCGCCGACATCGAGGTCGTTCGCGGCAAACCGGCCGAACACGCCGCCCGGCTGAATGCGAACGCCGATCTCGAGAGGCCAGCGGCCCTCCGGCGAGCAGATGCTGTAGGTGCGCCGAACGTGCCTGCCGTCGCGCTCGATCCGTACCGGCAGGTGCTGGCCGGGCAGAAACGCATACTCGTCGCGCAGGTCCGTGGGCACGTCGAGCGCAACGCGGACGGCGTCTTTCGATTCGGTGGTCCTCGCGACCACGGTGAGCTTGTGGAATCGTCTCATCAGCGAATCGCGGCTGAAGCCGCTCCTACAGGCATTTGAAGTATTCGAAGGGTTCGAGGCAATCGAGGCAGCTGTACGACGCCTTGCAGGCGGTCGAACCGAATTCGCTGACGACCTGCGTGTCGTTCGATTCGCAGCGCGGGCAGGCGACGGGCCGGTCGCGGCGTTCCGGCGGTGCGATGCCGTAGACCCGCAGCTTGTTACGGCCCTCCTCGGTGATCCAGTCGGTCGTCCAGGCCGGCGACAGGACGCGCTTGATCCGCACGTCGCGAACTCCGCGCTCCTCGAGCGCCGTCACGACGCTTTGTTCGATGACCTCGGTCGCGGGACAACCCGAATACGTCGGCGTCAGTGCGACGGTTACGCCATCGCTGCAGTCGACGCCGCGAACGATGCCGAGGTCCATGATCGTCAGCACCGGGATCTCCGGGTCCGCGATGCCCGACAGCCAGTCGAGAATCTGCTCGCGCTTGTAACGCGTCGCTACCACGACGCCCCCGGGTACGTGCGCTGCAGATACTGCATCTCGGAGAGCAGGTAGCCGAAATGCTCGGTGTGGCGCCCCTGCTTGCCGCCGCTCGCCATCCACTGATCCGCGGGCATCTCGAGCGTCGCCTCCGCGACGATCTTCGCAACACGCTCGCGCCACGTCGCCTCGATCGATCCGAGATCGGGCCCCTTGAACGTGATCCGTATCTCGTCGTCGAGCACGTCGGGCACGAACATCTCGCCCGTAAAGCGCCACAGGTCGTCCAGTGAGCGCTGCACGCGATCGTGGCTCTCGTCGGTGCCGTCGCCGAGCCGGACCAGCCACCGGCTGCTGTGGCGCAGGTGATAGTTCACTTCCTTGATCGCGCGCGCCGCGATCGTCGACAGCCCTTCGTGGCTACAGCGCGTCAGCGCATCGAGCAACAACAGATACCACGAGTCGAACAGCACGCGGCGCACGATCGAGTCGCCGAAATGCCCGTTGGGCTGCTCGACGATCAACAGGTTGCGATACTCGCATTCCGGCCGGCGGAACGCGAAGTCGTCCTCGTCGCGGCCGGCGCCCTCCAGGTCGCCGGCCAGCGTGTAAAAGAGGCGCGCCTGGCCGATGTGGTCGAGCGCGAAGTTGGCGTTGGCCAGTTCTTCCTCGAGTTCCGGGTACGCTGCAACCTGCTCGATCATGCGCTGCCCGAGCACGAGCGCGTTGTCGCCCAGGCGCGTCGCATACGCCGCAACGTCCGTTTCGACGGTCACAGGTTCTCGACCTCGTCCGGAATATCGTAGAACGTCGGGTGGCGGTAGATCTTGTCCTCGGCCGGCCCGAAGAACGCCGCCGTCTCGGCGGGGTCCGACGCGACGATCCGGTCGGACCGCACGACCCAGATGCTCACGCCCTCGCTGCGCCGCGTGTACGTGTCGCGGGCGTTGGTCAGCGCCATCTCGTCGTCGGCCGCGTGCACGCTGCCCGCGTGCCGGTGGCTGAGACCGGACTTGGTGCGGATGAAGACCTCATAGAGGGGCCATTCCTGTTTCATGTCGTTTTCCTTTCGCGGCTGAAGCCGCTCCTACGATGCAGGAGAAACCGATTCGCGGCTGAAGCCGCTCCTACAATGCAGGAGAAACCGATTCGCGGCTGAAGCCGCTCCTACGATGCAGGAGAAGCCGATTCGCGGCTGAAGCCGCTCCTACGCCGCTCCTACGCCGCCGCCCGCGCCGCCTGCTTCGCCGCGTGGGCCTGCGCGGCTGCGCGCACCCAGGCGCCGTCGTCGTGGGCCTTGCGGCGTTTCGCCATGCGTTGCCTGTTGCACGGGCCGTTGCCGGAGATCACCTCGTAGAACTCCTGCCAATCGATGTCGGAGTGTTCGTAATGGCCCGTCGCGCGGTTGAAATGCAGCTTGTCGTCGGGGACCGTCAGGCCCAGGAACTCCGCCTGGGGCACCGTGACGTCGATGAACTTCCGGCGCAGCTCGTCATTGCTGAAGCGCTTGATCTTCCACTGCATCGACTGTGCCGAGTGGGTCGACGTCGCGTCGCTCGGCCCGAACATCATCAGCGACGGCCACCAGAAACGGTTCAGTGCGTCCTGAGCCATCGCCTTCTGCTCGCCGGTGCCGCGGCACAGCGTCAGCATGATTTCGTATCCCTGCCGCTGGTGAAAACTCTCCTCCTTGCAGATCCGGATCATCGCCCGGGAGTAGGGTCCGTAAGAGCAGCGGCACAGCGGAATCTGGTTCATGATGGCCGCGCCGTCGACCAGCCAGCCGATCGCACCGATGTCCGCCCATGTCAGGGTCGGGTAGTTGAAGATGCTCGAATACTTGGCTTTGCCCGACAACAGGTCGGCGACCATCCGGTCGCGCGATACGCCGAGCGTTTCCGCGGCGCCGTACAGATACAGGCCGTGGCCCGCCTCGTCCTGCACCTTCGCGAGCAGGATCGCCTTGCGCTTGAGCGTCGGCGCGCGCGTCAGCCAGTTGCCCTCGGGCTGCATACCGATGATCTCCGAATGCGCATGCTGCGAGATCTGGCGGACCAGCGTGCGCCGGTAGGCTTCCGGCATCCAGTCCTTCGCCTCGATCTTCTCCTCGGCGTCGATACGCGCCTGGAACGCCTCGAGCCGCTCCGGCGTTTCCTCGGCGCTTCGGGCGGTCCCGCTTTTTCCTGCCTGATCGAGGCCCTGCGTGTACATGGATCGACTCCCGGGCGAAACGCTTCAATCTGTCACATAATCAGGAAACTTTCAATGAAGTTTGTATCACTTCAGCAGGGCCTCGTCGCTGCCGACCGAGCGTCCGCGGAACAGCGCGATCAGCTCGTCGTCCTGATTCCGCACCTCGACCGAGTAATAGCCGTTGCGGCGCCCGCGATAGTCCTCGACGGCCGTCGCCGTCAGTTCGTCGCCGACGCGGGCCGGCCGCAGGAATTCGATCTGCGCCGACGCGGCGACGGTCCGACGATCGTAGGCATTGCACGCGAACGCGAACGCCGTGTCGGCGAGCGCGAAGGTCAGGCCGCCGTGGAGGACGCCGAAGCCGTTGCTCATGTCCTCGCGCACGGTCATCGCGGCGATCGCCGTGCCCGGTTCCGGAACGTCGATCGAGATGCCCATGGCCTGCGAGGCGCGGTCGTTCGCCAGCATCGTACCGGCACAGCGCAGCGCCGTATCGCGATCAACCGTCACTCGCCTTCCCCGTTTGCTCCAGCCCCCCGAATCGTCGCAGGAAAGACCGGGACGGCGGCGGCACGGGCCCGTCGGCCGTCTCCATCGCCGTGTCGAGAAACGCATCCGCCGCCGCGTGCACGGCGAGATAGAGGTTGCGGCATAGCCGGTACGCGGCCGCGCCGTGCCAGTCGGCCGGCAACAGCTCCGCCGGCAGCAACGGGTCCCTGAGCAGCACCTTCCGGTATTCCTGGATCAGCAGCGTCCGGATCGCGAACGCCGCCCGATCGGCGATGCGCGACTTGCCCGACACGGCTGCGTAGACCGGCCGGAAGCGCCGGACGAAGTCCGCATAGCGCGCATCGATGTCGTCGAGATTCCAGCAATCGCGCGCGAGCTGCCGCATCGCCCGGTCGCCGCGGATCGTCCGGCCGCCGAGGACCACGAGCGAATCGGCGACACCGAGCCGGCGCAGCGTGACGTCGAGATCGCCGAGGTCCGGCGACGGGTGCGCGAGAACGTCGGCCGACAGCGGACCGAAACCGAGCCAGCCGCATTCCCTGCGCACCGGCTCCTTGTCCGCCGTATCCAGCGCCGACAGCAGCAGCAGGCACCAGTTACCGTCCCAGTGGCCGCCCGGTTCGCCATAGATGCGATGGGTTGCCTGCTCGAAGCGCTCCCTGCCCTCGTCGGTCAGGCTGTAGTAGGAACGGCGGCCGATCTGGGTGGACTGCAGCCAACCGTCCTTCGCAAGCCGGAACACTGACGTGCGCACGAGCCGCTCGTTGATGCCGAAATCGGCCATGACGCGGATCAGGCTTCCCAGCCAGATGGTGCCGCCGCGCGGCGCGACGGCATCGCCGAACACGGTCGTGATCAGGGATCCCGCGCGCAGCGTCGGCCGCGAGCGGAACTCGTCGACGAGTCTCTGGCAGGCACGCTGGACGCTCATGACGGCCAAACCGTACAATCCGATACGCTTTTTTTCAAACACCTGAGAATTCCGTATGGCAAACAAGCTCGGCAACCTGGTCCTGGACCGCTGGACCGACGGCGACGGCGACGGCGCGACGCTGGCGAGCGCCGTCACGGGCGAACCGGTCGCGCGCATCACGAGCGCCGGACTGGACTTCGGGGAAATACTGCGGCACGCGCGCGCAGTCGGCGGCGCCAAGCTGCGCAAGCTGACGTTCCACGAGCGCGGCGAGATGCTGAAAAGCCTCGCGAAGTACCTCATGGAACACAAACGGGAGTTCTATACGCTCTCGACCGAAACGGGCGCGACGAAGGGCGACAGCTGGATCGACATCGACGGCGGCATCTCGACGCTGTTCGTGTTCTCCTCGAAGGGCCGCCGCGAGATGCCGAACGGCCACGT
>JAKSCZ010000580.1 GCA_022360335.1 Pseudomonadota bacterium | reverse complement strand
GTCTTCATCGGCGACGACGATGTCGACGCCGTCGCCGACGAAATTCACGAACGAGGCGCGATGGCGGTCGACACAGAACGAGTCGGACAACGACAGTGCGACGGCCGCCCCGTTCCTGCGGGCGATGTCGACCGCCTTGCGCGCAAGCGACGGGCCCTCGTCGATATCCCAGAGGTAGCCTTCGAGAAGCACGATGCCGGGCTCGCCGATCGTCGTGTCGCAGATGTCCGCCAGGCCGAGTTCGGTGCAGGCGCCGAGGTAAGTGTGCATCGTGCGTTGCCCGTCCGCGGTGATCAGCACGAGGCTGCGCGCCGTCGGCGCGCCGCCCGGCGAGCGGCTCAGGCGGACGTCGACGCCCAGCGATTTCATGTCGTGGTCGAAGATGCGCCCGAGCTGATCGTCGCGGACCTTCCCGATGTAGGCGGCCGCGCCGCCGAGATTGGCGAAACCCGCGACCGTGTTCGCCACGGAACCGCCGGACATTTCCGTTGCCGGACCGATAGCGTCGTATATTTCGTCGGCCCGGTCCCGGTCGATGAGATTCATCGAACCGGGCACGGAACCGATTCGATCGAGAAGGTCGTCGTCGACGTGGGCGAGTACGTCGACGATGGCGTTGCTGATGCCGAGGAGTTGCACTGCGTCCGACATGAACGGCCGTCCGTGGAATGGGCGGCGCATAGCCTACCACCGGGGACACGGCGTGGATACGGTGCTCCGGGCCCCAAGTGGCCAAAATCCGGCATAGTCACTACACTGATGCCGTTGCGCGTCGAGGACCGTGCCGTTGCGTGATCGAGTTCCAAAGCTGATCTTCCTGCTGCTGTTGGCTGCCGTTTCGGCAAACGCTGAGGAGTGGCGCGTCGACGGCGTCGACCGTGTCGTCGCGATCGCCGACGTGCACGGCGCCTACGACGCCATGGTCGGCACGCTGCAGAATGCCGGCATCCTCGACGACGGGTTCCGCTGGGCCGGCGGCGCGGCGCATCTCGTCATCGTCGGCGACATCCTCGATCGCGGACCGCGGTCACGCGACGCGATGGACCTCCTGATGCGCCTCGAGGGCGAGGCGCAGGCGGCCGGGGGATTCGTGCACGTGCTGATCGGCAATCACGAGTCCATGAACATGATCGGCGACCTGCGCTACGTCAGCAAGGGCGAGTACGGGGCGTTCGCCGCCGACGAGTCCGACGAGCAACGAAGGCGCTGGTTCCGGGCCTATCAGAGACGGCAGCCGCCGGCGCAGGATGCGGCCCTCATGAGGGAGAAATTCGACGACGCATTTCCGCCGGGGTACTTCGCGCTGCGTCAGGCGTTCGGTGCGAGCGGCAAATACGGCCAATGGCTGCTGAGCAAGCCGGTCATCGCGGTGATCAACGAGACGGCGTTCGTGCACGGCGGTTTGTCGCCTGTCGTGACGGAATACGGACTGGACGGCGTCAACACCGACCTGAAGGCGGAACTCGTCGACTACGTCAGGGCGCTCGAAGTCCTGATCGAGGCGGAGGTCGTACTGCCGACCGACAATAGCTACGACTTCGTCGACATCGTTAGCCGATATTCGCCGCGCCGCAACGCGGCACCCGGACTCCTGGCCGCGATCGAGACCGTGAAAGCGCTCGACCGGTCGAGCATGGTCTCTACCGACGGGCCGCTCTGGTATCGCGCGAACGTCGCCTGCGGCGGCGTCATCGAGAGAAACCGCCTCGACGAGTCGCTGGCGGCGATCGGCGCGAAGCGCGTCGTGATAGGCCATACACCGACGCCGACGCGGCGGGTGTTGCAACGCTTCGAAGGCCGGGTCGTCGAAATCGATACGGGCATGCTCAGCACGCATTACAAAGGCAGCGGCAATGCCCTGGTCCTTGCCGGCGACGCGATAGCGGTGCACAACCAGTCCGGCGCGACGCCCTACACGCCGGTTCCGCACCCGCGCGGTGTCGGCGTACGGCCTCACGACATGGGGCCCGATGAGCTTGCGACGCTGTTGCGTGACGGCGAGATCGTTGCCCGGAATACGGAAGACGGCACGCGCAGGACCGTGGTTACGGTCAACGACGGCGACCACGTCGTGAACGCGATATTTACCAGGCGCAAGGGCAAGGGCTTCTATCCCGACGTCGCCGCCTATCGCCTCGATCGTCTGCTGGAGCTCGACATGGTGCCCGTCGCCGTGGTGCGCGAGGTCGACGGCCGCGACGGTTCCTTGCAGTTCTACCCGGCGAAGGTCAGTAACGAGGAGGCGCGGCGTGCCAGCGGACGCGGTGCGGGCGCGATGTGTCCGCTGCCGGACCAGTGGGAGGCGATGTACGTCTTCGATACGCTGATCTACAACGAGGGGCGCAGCGAACGGCGCATGCTCTACAACACGCGCAACTGGGGCCTCATGCTGGTCGGACACGAGCGCGCATTCCGGTCGAGAAACGGGCGGCCTCCTCATCTCGAGAACGTATCCTTCGGCATCAGCGACGGTTGGAGAACCGCGCTCGAATCGCTTACGGACGACGTGCTGGCCGCGAATCTCGGCGACGTGCTCGATGGAAGACGCCTCCGCCTGCTCGGAAGTCGACGCGACGAGTTGCTTGCCGCCCCCATAGCCGGGCGCGCGGCGCGGCGTTAGTTCGCGTCCGGGAGGCCCGATGGGACGATTGTCAACTCACGTTCTCGACACGACGCGCGGCGGGCCGGCATCGGGCGTCGATATCCGTCTCTACGCCGTCGGCGACACGCGCGATCTCGTCGCGAGTGCGACGACCGATGACGACGGTCGCACGCCGCGTGCGCTGCTCGAAGACGATTGCCTGTCGACCGGAACCTACGAGCTCGAGTTCGACGTCGGGACGTATTTCCGGGCGCGAGGCGCCGGTCCGGCCGATCCGGCATTCCTCGGGACCGTCGTCGTCCGCATCGGCGTGCGCGGCGACGAGGACTACCATGTACCGCTGCTCGTTTCGCCCTGGTCCTATTCGACCTACCGGGGCAGTTAGGGCTGCCCGCGGTACTGCGAATGGCCGACAACACCATCCGGTTCATCCTGAACGGCGACGCCGTCGAGACCGAGGTTGCGGACCCGACCCGGACGGTACTCCAGTTCCTGCGCGAAGACCTGCGGCTGACCGGCACGAAGGAAGGTTGCGCCGAGGGCGACTGCGGCGCGTGCACGGTCGTCATCGTGGAAATCGGCCGCGGCGGCGACGATGTTCGAATCGGCACGATCAACTCGTGCATCCGCTTCCTGCCGACGATCGACGGCAAGGAACTGATCACGGTCGAAGGACTGCGCGGCAAGGACGGCGGCCTGCATCCGGTGCAGCAGGCGATGGTCGACGAGCACGGCTCCCAGTGCGGCTTCTGCACGCCGGGCTTCGTCATGTCGCTGTACGCGTTGTACCGGACGAACGACAGGCCGTCGCGCCGCGACATCGACGATGCGCTCGCGGGCAACCTCTGCCGCTGCACGGGATACCGTCCGATCGTCGCGGCGGCGCAGTCGATGGCCGGCGCCGCGGACCACTGGCGGCCGGCGGACCACGCGGCGCAACTGCGGTCGATCGCGCGTGACGGAGCGCTCGGGATCCGGAGCGACGGGCGATGCTATTTTGCACCGCGCGACATCGATACGCTCGCCGAGCTGTACGAGTCGCGGCCGCACGCGACGCTGCTCGCGGGCGGGACGGACGTCGGCCTGTGGGTGACGAAACGCTATCGCGAGCTCGACACGGTCATCTATACGGGCGGCGTCCGGGAGCTACAGGAGCGGCGTGTCTCGTCCTCGCACATCGTCATCGGGGGCGCCGTCACGCTGGCCGATGCGATCCCGCTGATCGTCGATCACTACCCGGGCCTCGACGAGATGTTCCGGCGTTTCGCGTCACCGCCGATCCGTTATGCCGGTACGCTCGGCGGCAACATCGCCAACGGCTCGCCGATCGGCGACTCGATGCCCGCCTTGATGGTTACGGGCACGTCACTGGTGCTGCGCAGGGGCGCCGAACGGCGCGAGCTGCCGCTCGACGAATTCTACCGGTCCTACCAGGTCGACGAGCTCGAACCCGGCGAGTTCATCGCGAGCATCCGCATACCGCTGCCCGAGGACGGTGTCATCGTCAGCAGCCGGAAGTGGTCGAAGCGCTTCGACCAGGACATCTCGGCCGTCTGTACGGCGTATCGCCTGGCGCTCGACGGCGATGACGTCGCGGACTTTCGCATGGCCTGCGGCGGCCTGGCGGAGACCGTGAAGCGCGCCACCGCCTGCGAGCGCGTACTGGACGGTGCGCGCTGGGACGAGCGGACGATCGAAAAGGCCTGCGCCGCGCTCGCCGCGGATTTCCGGCCGATCACGGACATGCGTGCATCGGCGGACATGCGCCTGTTCGCCGTACAGAACCTGTTGAGGCGCTTCTACCTCGAGACGATCGCCGATGCGCCCGGGACGGTGTACGACTATGGCCGCTAGGGCCGTCGGCAAGGCGCTGCCGCACGACAGCGCGCATCTGCACGTGGCCGGGACGGCGGCCTACACGGACGATCTGCCCGAGCCGCGCGATCTCCTGCACATCGCGATCGGCATGAGCGACAAGGCGCACGCGCGCATCCGTTCGATCGATCTCGATGCCGTCCGCGCCGCGCCCGGCGTCGTCGACGTCATGCTCGCGAGCGACGTCCCGGGTGAGAACAACTACGGATCGGTCGTCAAGGACGACCCGGTATTCGCGGACGGCCTCGTGCAGTATGTCGGCCAGCCCGTGTTTGCCGTTGCCGCGACGTCGGTCGATGCCGCACGCCGGGCCGCGCGTCAGGCCAGGATCGAGTACCGGGAACTCGAGGCCGTTCTCGACGTGTCCGAGGCCGTCGAGAAGGGCTCGTTCGTGCTGCCGAGCGAGACGCTCGCGCGCGGCGACGCCAAAGCGGCGCTCGGAGAGGCGCCTCATCGCCTGCAGCGCCGCGTATCGCTGGGCGGACAGGACCAGTTCTATCTCGAGGGCCACGTGGCGATGGCGCTGCCGCAGGAGGACGGCTGCCTGCTCGTCTACAGTTCGACCCAGCATCCCGACGAGGTGCAGCGCATCGTCGCGCATGCGACCTGCCGTGACGCCAAGGACGTGACGGTCGTCTGCCGGCGCATGGGCGGGGCGTTCGGCGGCAAGGAGAGCCAGGCCGCGCTCATCGGCTGCGCCGCCGCGCTCGTCGCCCAGAAAACGGGCAGGCCGTGCAAACTGCGGCTGGATCGCGACGACGACATGATCATGACGGGCAAGCGTCACGACTTCGTGATCGACTACGACGTCGGTTTCGACGAGGCGGGCCGTATTCTCGGCATCGATTTCGAGCTCGCGTCGCGCTGCGGCATGTCGGCGGATCTGTCGGGGCCCGTGAACGACCGCGCGATGTTCCACTGCGACAACGCCTATTTCCTCGACAACCTGCGCATCCTGTCGCACCGCTGCAGGACGAACACCGTGTCGAACACGGCGTTTCGCGGCTTCGGCGGCCCGCAAGGCATGTTCGCGATCGAATACGCCATCGACGACATCGCGCGTACGCTCGGCAAGGATCCGCTCGAGGTACGGCGCATCAACTTCTACGGCAAGGACGAACGCAACGTCACGCAGTACCGGCAAGTCGTCGAAGACAACATCCTCGACGAGTTGTTCGACCGCCTGCTCGAGAGCAGCGGCTACGAACGGCGGCGCGTCGAGATCGAACGCTTCAACGAGGTGAGCACGGTGCTGCGGCGCGGGATCGCGATCACGCCCGTGAAGTTCGGTATTTCGTTTACGTCGACGATACTCAACCAGGCCGGTGCGCTCGTCAACGTCTATCGCGACGGTACCGTGCAGCTGAATCACGGCGGCACGGAGATGGGGCAGGGTCTGTACATCATGGTGGCGCAGGTCGTCGCCGACGAATTCGGCATCGCGATCGAGCGCGTG
>JAKSCZ010000593.1 GCA_022360335.1 Pseudomonadota bacterium | reverse complement strand
TCCCCCCGCTCCCGCCCCTGGCGTTTCTCGACGTCCAGCAATGCCGCGAGGAATTCCGGCGCCCCCAGTCGCGTCACTACCGCCGCGACGGCGTTCACGAAATCCGGCTGCTCGACGCCCCCGAGCGGCGCCGACCGGTAGAGCGAAGACCGCAGGAGGAGCTGCGTGTCCGGGAGCCGGCCGAGCAGGTCGATTCCCTCGTTCACCTGGCGGGCCGGCATCTGCAGATTGCTGCCGACGCCGACATAGACCGGGTACCAGCGCCCGCTCACGGCTTGCGTGCCGGTTTTCGGCGGCGCCGCCGCCGCGGGCGACGGCGCTGCCCGGTACCGCGTGGCTGGCCGATTTCGAAGCTCTTCGCCCGCTCGGCCGCCGATTGCGTCTGGACGTCGGTCCAGAACCCCGCGGTTTCCTTGCTCGCGAGCCCGACGTCGGCCAGCAGCACCATGAAATCGTAGGCTGCCCGGAAACGGCGGTGATCGAGGAGTTTCATCGCGCGCTTGCCCCGTTTGAACTCGAAACGCGGCTGCAGCGACAACATCTCGCGCATCGGCACCGTGAAGCGCTTGGGTATCGAGATTCGTCGCTGCTGTCCTGCGACGATCTCGTAGGCGGCGAGTGCGAGCGACTGCGACTCCGACATCTTCTCCCCGGAACGCCGGATCGCCGCCAGTTTCCTGATCGGTTGCCACAGGAAAACGCCCAGCAGGAACATCGGCGTCACCGACTTGCCCTGCCGGATGCGGCGATCGGTGTTCCGCAGCGCAGCGCGCGTAAAGCGCATGAAGCCGGCGTCTTTCCCGAGCTCCTCGTCGGTAGCCGGGAACATCTCGCGAAACAGGCCGTGGTCGCGCAACAGGTCGAACGTGCGCTCGGCCTTGCCGGCCTGGAACAGTTTCAGAAACTCTTCGAAAAGGCGTGCGGCCGGCACGTTGGGCAACAGCCCCGCGTGGCGATCGATCGCCCCGATGACGGCATCGTCGATTTCGAAACCGAGCTTCGCGGCGAAGCGAATCGCGCGCAGCATCCGCACCGGATCCTCGCGCATGCGTTTCCCGGGGTCGCCGATCAGGACGATACGCTTCGCCTTGATGTCCTCGAAACCGCCCGTGTAGTCCCAGATGCTGAAGTCGGCGATGTTGTAGTAGAGCGCATTGCAGGTGAAGTCGCGACGCCAGACGTCCTCGTCGATGGTGCCGTAGACGTTGTCGCGGATGATGCGGCCTTCCTCGTCGCTGTGATGGTCGTCGTGCTCGCCGATCGCCGCGGCACGGAACGTCGCGACCTCGATGATCTCGCGCCCGAAGCGTACGTGCGCCAGTCGAAAGCGCCGGCCGATCAACCGGCAGTTGCCGAACAACGCCCTGACCTCTTCGGGCGTCGCATCGGTCGCGACGTCGAAATCCTTCGGGTGCAGCTCGAGCATCGCATCGCGCACGCAGCCGCCGACGAGGAAGGCCTGGTAGCCCGCCTCGTGCAATCGGTACAGAACCTTGAGTGCGCTCCTGGAAAACTCGGCCCGGGTGACGTTGTGCTTCGCCCGCGGGATTATTCTTGGTTCCTTGGACCCGTACTTCGGGTGCTTCGTCAACGATCAGTCCGTCTGGAGGTCAGTAATGGCGGCGTATGATAACAGCGTACGGCGGTGCCGCGGATACGCCCGGATCCGGGTCCGGCCGGCTCGTTCTTCCCCTTCCATATTTGGGCCTCGGCCGTATAATAGCGCCCCCGGCCGGGAAGGGCCGGCCACGCTCCCTTCGTCTAGCGGTTAGGACTCCGCCCTCTCACGGCGGCAACAGGGGTTCGAGTCCCCTAGGGAGTACCAAATAAAACAAAGGGTTGGCTGGTTACCGGCTAAGCCTTTAATTCCCGCGCTGCGAGATCGCGAAAGACGTCAGGCGAGTACGTGGACCGGCGGCCGCCTCTCCGCCCACGGTGCAGCTTGCTCCAGGCTGGCCGAGAGCCGCAGCAACCGGGCTTCTTCGCCCATAGGCGCCATGAAATGGGCGCCCAGCGGCATTCCGTCGGCCGTTCGGCACAGCGGCAAGCTTATCGCCGGTGTCCCGGTGAAGTTGTTCAGCCCCGTGTACGGCGCGACTGCGAACAACTCCGCGTAGTACTCGCCAATCGAAATATCGCGATTGAGTTTGAGTTCGTCCGCGAGGGGCGTGGGGACCGCGACGGTCGGCGTCAACAGCACGTCGTAGTCCTCGTAGAAGTGGCCCAGTCGTCGCGATACTCCGTTCATCGTCGCGAGGGCTCCCAGGTAGTCCCGAACGCCGAACGATCGGCCGTGTTCGTAGAGCGCTCGTGAAACGTTCTCCAGCCGGGATACGTGATTCGTACAGCCGACCGACTTCGCAAGACTATCCACTTCGGCCATGCCGACCATGCTGAAGAAGGTTCCGAATACCTCGTGGAATTCGTAAAAGTCGATCCCGGGCGTCGCCTCTTCGACGGAATGCCCCATATCGAGCAGGAGCCCGCCGACACGGCGTATTTCATCCGCAACGTCGGCCGACGGGACACCCAGACCCCAGGGTTCGGTACTGAATGCGATTCTCAGCTTTTCGCACGGCCTGTTCGTTTCCCGCGAAAACGGGACCGCCGGCTCGTCGTATAAAGTCATCTCCCCGGGCATCGGTCCCGACAGTGCCTCCAGTGCGACGGCCGCATCCCGTACCGTCCGGGTAAGGACGAATTCCGAATACAGCGGAAACTGCACGTCGCCGCAGTCGGGACCCAGACTGATGCGCCCACGGGAACACTTCAGTCCCACCAGACCCGACATGCTCGCCGGTACGCGCGTCGAGCCGGCCCCGTCGTTGGCGTGCGCCATCGGAACGGCGCCGGCAGCCACGATCGCCGCCGATCCTCCGCTCGATCCGCCGGGCGTCCTTTCGAGGTCCCACGGATTCCGGGTGATTCCATTCAGGACCGACTCGGTAGAAACGGCGAAGCCGAACTCCGGGCAGCTCGTTCGGCCGAGTATGCGCAATCCGGCCTCCCGGATCTTTTTCGTCAGGCAGGTGTCCGCCGTTGCAGTCGCACCCTCCGATATCCGGCTTCCCCATTCGCACTTCTTGCCGGCTTCGGTCGGGCCGAGATCCTTGAGGAAAAAAGGTACCCCGCGAAAGGGACCGCTCGATGCATCGTCCACCGACTCCAGCCGTTCGGGATACGATTCGACGACGGCATTGAGCTCGGGGTTGACGGCCTCTACCGCGGACAGTGCAATCTCGGCCAGATCTTTCGCCGTCACCTCACGATGCTTGAGCAACCCGGCCAGACCAACGGCATCGTAACTGCAATATTCCGCCAGCTTCATTCATCATCACCCGTGTCGGACCCCAAAAGACCCCGCTTCAGACCGGACACCTCGCCGAAGGCCGGAGCGCGGTGTCGTCTCGCGACGGCGCCTCGGATGTCTCCGTTCGATGCCCTGTAAACGCGGGCGTCGCCTTAGCAGGCAACATACTCTTTCGAAGCAGTCCGCTGAAGCCGGAACGAAGGAAGGCGGCCAAGGAAATGTCGGCACCATACAACCCGGTGTTTTGCCAATACGTGACGCGGGCTTCGGCACGAATCGCCACCGCCCCACCGGTATGCGGAGTTTGGGTAGCCGGGGTTCCTCAGCGTTTCCGGTAAGCCTTCGGCGAGACACCGAAAGTACGCTTGAAGGAGGCGGAGAAGTTATTCGCATGCTTGTAGCCGACCGCTTCCGCGATCGATTCGATACGCTCGCTGGTATCCAGCAACATCCGCTGGGCGACCTCCATGCGCTTGTTGAAACACACGTCCTGCATCGTGGTACCGAATAGGGACTTGAATCCGTAGGTCAGCTTGTTGCGGTTGATGCCGACCCGCTTCGACAAGTCCGCCACACCGGGGGGATGGGTGAAGTTCTCGGTCAGTATGTCCATTGCATGGTGCAAGGCATCGATATCGTTCATCGACAGGCTCACCGGCCGGACGACGGATTGCTCCTGGAGACGCGCCAGGACCAGGCACAGCAGCTCGGTGGCTTGCGACTCCATGTAGCGATTGCGCAATCGACCGGCGTAGTCGCAATCCACGATGTCGGCGCAAGCCTGGCGCATCCCGACGTCCAGGGCAAGATGGTCGATATACGGCGCTTGCGGATGGTGGGCGAGCGATTTGTACAGCGGTTTGGGCAGCGTCTCCAAATCGACGCCGAAGGTATTCGCGAGATAGTTGCGCTCGCAATACAGCGTTACCCAGCCTTTTGCCTGACCCGCAGCGATCCACTCGCAGTCGGCGGGACCGGTCGGATGGTAGAACACCTGACAAACGGCCCTGTCGAGATCGATCTGCCCGATGCTGTCGAGCACCAGCGAGGTGGTTGCCGCGAGCCGGAAGTGAATTTTGAGCAGACCCTCCCCGGCGAATCGGAACACGGTCGTGTTGTAGAAATTCGAGTTGTTCACCACCAGGCCGAAACAGCCCGAGAACTGGGCGAACTCCCAATAGCCGGTACCGGCTACGTCCGACACCTGCATCCGGACGTGATTCGCCGCCGGATGGATTTCCCGTGTAACGCCCTGCCCCGACTGTTCGGCCAGGCTTCTTCGAAGGTCTTCCAGGTTGCGGTACCAGGAGAGTAAGGGTACGTCTTCCGGCGGTGAGAGCTTCGGTTTCGTGAATTTCACGAGCGCGCTCATTCGAGGTGACACCGCTTGTCGCGAACGACGGTGTCGGGACGCACCCACGCATCGCTGTTGTGACGAGCCAACACTTTCATCGCGAACAGGTTAACATCGATCGACCCGGTGCGTGCGGACACGATACGGCCCTCCTATCGCCGTCAGACGGTAAAAATGTCACGACAATACGTCCTGGTGCTGCCGCAATACCTATCTTCAAATGCGCCGTCATATATTCGAGCCTGGAACTGTGCTGATGATCGGCACAGCCACTGCCGGTTTCCAGTGTGGGGGTAGAACGATGTTTCAACGAAAAGACAACTCGACCGGGCCGATGCCGCTGCGCCGGCCCGGTTTTTCGATTTACTCGACTGCCGCGGCTTTCGCGATCGCCGCCACACCGCTCGGTTTGCCGGAGATCGCATATGCGCAGGGAACGAGCGCGTTGCTGGAAGAAATCACGGTGACCGCACGGAGAAAAGACGAAGCGCTGCAGGACGTACCGCTCGCCGTCACCGCTTTCGACGGGGATCAGCTCACCGCCCTGGGCGTGAAAGAGAGCGGCGACATCGCTGCCCTTACCCCCAATTTCACCTGGCGCACGGAGTTTGGCCGCGCTACCCCGCAGCCGTTCCTCCGGGGCGTCGGCACCAACGGCTTTATGCCCAACAACCAGAACCCGATCGCGGTATATGCGGACGACGTGTTCATCGGTCCCAACATCGCACAGGGCTTCGCTTCGTTCGACATCGAGCGGGTGGAGGTGCTGAAGGGTCCGCAGGGTACGCTCTACGGGCGCAATGCAACGGCCGGGCTCATCAGCTTCGTCAGCCGGAAGCCGGAAGTGGGCGGCGGAACGGAAGGGTTCGTCCGGCTGGAGGTGGGCGATTTCGGCACGTTCAACAGCGAGGCCGCGCTCGAGTTCGACCTGGGCGACAGCGCTGCGGCGCGCGTTGCCGTAACGAGCAACGAGAACGACGGTTTCTACGACAATCTCAACCTCGGTGGAGAATCGGGTCGGATCGACGACGTTGCCGCTCGCGTCCAGCTGCTGTTCCAACCCGACGAAGACCTGGACATTCTGGTCAACGCTCATTTCGCCGACGCCAGTCCCGACGTCGCCCCGTTCAAGGCGATCGGCACCATTTGCCCTCCCGGCGTAACGGTTCCGAACCTCGACGATTGCACGGCCGGCGCCGGAAAGGACTCACCGGATCTCTTCGAAGTATTCAGCGGTCCGACGATCGAAGAGGTGGAAACCGCGGGCGGCTTCTTCCGGCTGGCTTATCGATTCAGCGACTACGAGTTTACGTCGATCACGGCATTCGAGAACTCGGAGTTACGGCGTATGGACGACGTCGACGATCTGGCGGCATTCCAGGAATACGATCACTTCGCCGACGAATTCGATACCTTCAGTCAGGAGTTCCGGCTGTCGGGCGGCGGCGACAACTCGAGTTGGCAGGTCGGCGCCTTCTACTACAGGGAAGACTACGCAGGAGAGATTTTCGCGGACTTTGTCGCCGGCGCAGTGGCCAACCACAAGGAAATCGAGACGAAAAGCCTCGGCCTGTACGGTCAGGTCGATTTCGATATCACCGACCGATCCGGTATGACGTTCGGCCTGCGGTACACGAACGAAGAGAAAGACGTCGACTACTCGGCGTTCTTTACGACCGGAAATCTCGACGCGAATTACTACGGCGGCGACGTTCGTAACAATCCGGACATCACCATACTGAGCCGGGTCGACAACGTGCTCACGGGACGCGATTTCGAGAACGTCAGCGGACGCTTGTCCTACGATTTCCAGGCGACGGATGCAACGCTGCTTTACATCAGTTACGCGCGCGGTTTCAAAGCGGGTGACGTCAACGGCGTGGCTCTGAGCTTTACGCCGGAAGAGCTGGCGGTGCAGGCATCGGTCACGGAACCCGAGATTCTCGATGCCATCGAACTCGGCTTGAAGAGCGATTTCGAGAACCTTCGCTTCAACGCCGCGATCTTCTACTACGACTACCAGGATGTGGCACAGTCCATCCTGCAACCGGTACCCGGATTTCCGGTGCCGGTTACGTCGTTCCAGAATGCCGCGAGTTCCAAGATTCCCGGTGCGGAAATCGACGTCGTCTGGGGCGCTTCGGAGGACTTGACGTTAATCGCGAACCTCGGGTATGTGGATGCGGAGTACGACGAGTACCCGGGCTTCGAAGGAAATCGGGTACCGTTGACGTCGGATTTCGAGGCGAACCTGATGGGTATTTACGACATTGAGTTGTCCGGCGGCGGGTCTTTACGGCTTCAAGCGGATGTGCAGCGCATCGGTGAGATATTCTTCCAGCCATCGAACGAGCCGGCCCTGTCCGAGGACCCCCAAACCGTATGGAACGCAGCCGCGACGTACACGCCGGCAAGAGGCAACTGGGACCTCAGGCTTTTCGCGAAGAACCTGACCGACGAGCAGTATTTCATTTCCGGGTTCAACTTCGACGTGCCCGGCATCGACAGCCTGCATGCGAAGCCGAATCTGCCGCGTTACGTCGGCGCCAGCTTCCAGTATCGGTTCGGCGGCGGCCGGTGACCTGCCCGGGGTAGACCGGCTCCGGCTACGATCGCTGTTGCGCAATCAGCAAGGGCAGCAGCAGCAACAGACTTCCCGATATGCCGAGCGCCCCGGCCCAGATCAGCGGATCGTACGTCGCTCCGGTCACCAGGAGTCCGCCCAGCGCCGCGCCGCCGGCCAGCCCGATGGCGATCACGGCGTTGCCGATCGCGATGAACCGGCCATTGGGGTCGGAGTCCGACACCGCAGCGAGCATCAACGGCACCAGAAAACACCAGCCTGCCAGATAAACCGATGCTGCGACGGTATAGGTGAATGCGCCGAACCGGCCGCCCAGCAACAACAGGATCGCCGCAGCGGTCAGCACCAGTCCGATCGAGAGCGGCGCAATCCGGCCGATGGCGGCCCCGAGCGCAGAGACCAGCAACGCGCCGGCCAGCCCGGCGGCATTGGCGACGGCAAGGCCGTTGCCGATGGTCCGGGCGCTCAGACCGGCGCTGTCCCCCATTCGTTCGAGAAATGCCCATACGACGTTGAGGCCGACATAGAATACGAACAGGCCCGCAATCGCCGACCAAAGCGCGATCCGGATGCCGCCGCTTGCGACGCTCGTCGATCCGGCAGGATCCGGCTTGGCCCGAGCCGGCAAGCAGCGCGTCAGCGGAACCGCAAGCGCACAAAGCCCGGCGACGGCCAGGAATCCCGCGGCAACCCCCCACTTCCCGAACAACGCCGGCGCAACGAGAAACCCGACGGTGCCGTAAGTGAGTTGACCGGCCATCCACAGCCCGTAGATGCGATCGGGATTCGGTGTACCGGCGATACAGGCCACGATGCCGGCCGATACGGTAGCCGCCGCGAATCCCGCAACGAAACGCAAGGCCATCATCGATTCCACATCGGATGCAAAGGCACACCCCGCATTCAGCACCGCCATGGCGATCAGGCCGCCCAGAATGATCCTTCGCAGGTTGAACGACGGTACCCAGCAGACCGCCAGGAGGCCGCCGGCCACGAAGCCGGCGGAGTCCGCGGACGCGATGAAACCGGTTTGCCGCTCCGGGAATCCCAGGTCCGTAACCATCGCACCAACGAACAGGGGCAGAAAGATCAGCATCGAAAACGGCAACGCGCCCACCGCGACGTAGGCCGCTATGACGGGCACCGGGGTCCGCGTCGCTTCGGGGCCGGGTGATGACGATGTGGAAGAGAGCATAGTTTTCTCGGCTTGACGTTTGTCGGTGTTCCGGCAGCAAGCGCCTGAATACCGGGAAAGAATGGCACGAAGTCGGCCAGCGGGCACCCGAAGGGGTATTTCGCCGACACTCATACCTATTGACACGACATTTTCGGCCCGTTCCGGCCATCGCTGCACGCGAAACACGGGGAGAATAACGGCATCGTGCCACGGATCGGAAAAATGAAGCCGATTGCCTATTACGAGCTGGACGGCCTCGACAACGCGGAACGGCATCGACTGTTGACACGCCCCGAAAACGACATCGGCGAATTCATCGGCAAAGTACGACCCATCGTCGAGGACGTTCGAATCCGGGGCGACACTGCGCTGATCGAATACGCGAGGAAATTCGACGGCGCCGTTTTCGGCATCGATGAGATCGGCGCAACCAAAGCCGACATCGACGCTGCATTCGACCGGGTCGACGACGCGCTGATCGAGACCCTGGAGTACGCCGCCGACAATATTCGTCGTTATCACCGGGCACAAATGCCGGAAGAAATGTGGATCAAGGAGATTCGCCCGGGCGTTTTCGCCGGCGAGCGCCATACCCCGATCGACAGTGCCGCCATCTACTCGCCCCGGGGCAAGGGGTCTTTTCCGTCAACGGTCCTGATGGGCGCAATCCCGGCCGTCGTCGCCGGCGTTTCGGATCCTGTCGTGTTGACTCCGGCGGGACCGGACGGGGAAATCGATCCGGCCACTCTGGTGGCCGCGCGCCTTGCCGGGGTCGAGCGGGTTTTCAAGGCGGGAGGTGCGGCCGCGGTCGCGGCCGCCGCATTCGGTACCGAACGGATCCCGAAATGTTTGAAGATCGAGGGGCCGGGCGGTCCCTGGCTGCTTGCCGCAAAGCGGGTATTGTCGGCTCACATCAGTTGCCGGTTGCCGGCAGGCCCTTCGGACGTCCTGGTCTTCGCCGACGACACGGCGAACGCCGGCCTTGCGGCACTGGACCTCCTGATCGAATCCGAGCACGGTACGGACAGTTCGGCGTTCCTGGTCACCACATCGCGGAACCTGGCGCACGAGGCGATCGCACGGATTCCGGAGCTCTGGAAACGCATGGGCAAAACCTGGGTGGAACACTCGTCCGCCGTGTTGTGTGGAGAAAACGGCGGCGTGATCCACTCGGCTTCGCTGCAGAGCGCTTACGATTTCATTAACGACTACGCCCCGGAGCATCTGCAGGTGTTGTCGGAGACGCCGTTCGATCATCTGCGACACATCCGCAATGCCGCGGAAGTTCTGTTGGGCAACTACAGTCCGGGTTCGATAGCCAACTACGTAATGGGACCGAACTGTGTGCTTCCTACCGGCGGGCACGCGAAAACGCATGCCCCGTTGGGCGTCTACGATTTCGTAAAGCGCGGCACAGTCGCGCACGTTACGCGCGAGGGCTACGATGAGATGGCGGCGCATACCAATCGCTTCGCGCGCTACGAAGGCTTTGACGGCCATGCGAATGCCGTCTCGGAAGCAAGGCAGGAAATGCTGTCC
>JAKSCZ010000517.1 GCA_022360335.1 Pseudomonadota bacterium | reverse complement strand
GATCAGCAATCAGTTCGAAGGGCCGCTCTGGCAGATCGTGACGCAGCAACCCGCGCACCTGCTGGCGGCGGACTACGATAGCTGGCGTGACTTTTTCCTCACGGCGGTCGACGAGAACTTGCGCTATTTCGACGACAACTATGAAGATGGCATCGAGCAGAGGAGCTGGGGCGAGCGCAACACCGCGGCGATCCGGCATCCGCTCAGCCGGGCGCTGCCGCTGCTCTCGGCGTGGCTCGACATGCCGCGTGAGCCTCTGCACGGCGACGCGAACATGCCGCGGGTACAGTCACCCGCGTTCGGCGCCTCGGAGCGATTCGCCGTCGCGCCCGGCGATGAAGCGAACGGTTACCTGCACATGCCGGCGGGACAGAGCGGTCACCCGTTGTCGGAATACTACCGTGCCGGTCACGCCGACTGGGTGCAGGGCCGCGCGACGGCGTTCCTGCCCGGTCCGCCGCAACACATACTGAGGCTCACGCCGGACTGACGGGTTGCACATAATCCGTATCGCGAACCGGGTTCGCCTTGTACCGCGCAAGCCTAGCAGAGATACTTCAACTGGAACCTATCTCACGATCCCGCATGGCTAACGACAGATTCACCGGTACGAGCACCTATATCGCCACAGACGACCTCAAGATGGCGGTCAACGCTGCGGTGACGCTGGAACGCCCGATCCTGATCAAGGGCGAGCCGGGCACGGGCAAGACGCAACTCGCGATGGAGATCGCAGGTGCGCTCGACCGGCCGCTCTACGAGTGGCACATCAAGTCGACGACCAAGGCCCAGCAGGGCCTGTATGACTACGATGCGGTCGCCCGTCTGCGCGATTCGCAGCTCGGCGACGATCGTGTGCACGACATCTCGAACTACATCGTCCGCGGCAAGCTGTGGGACGCGTTCGAATCCGACGTGCAGCCTGTGCTGCTGATCGACGAAATCGACAAAGCCGATATCGAGTTCCCGAACGATCTGCTGCAGGAGCTCGACCGCATGGAATTCTTCGTCTATGAAACGAAGCGGCTGATCAAGGCGAAACATCGTCCCATCGTCGTCATCACGAGCAACAACGAGAAGGAGTTGCCGGACGCGTTCCTCCGGCGTTGCTTCTTCCACTACATCAAGTTCCCCGATACCGAGACGATGGAAAAGATCGTCGAAGTGCATTTCCCCGGACTGAAGAAAGCTCTGCTGCGCGAAGCGCTGGAGGCGTTCTACAAGGTCAGGGACGTACCGGGGCTGAAAAAGAAGCCGTCGACGTCCGAGCTACTCGACTGGATCAAGCTGCTGCTCGCCGAAGACATATCTCCGGAGGCGTTGCGCAGCACGGACTCACGCAAGGCGATCCCGCCGCTCTACGGCGCGCTGCTCAAGAACGAGCAGGACGTGCATCTCTTCGAGCAGCTCGTCTTCCTGGACCGTCGGACGCGCACCCAATAGGCGGCGACGCCGGTGCTGATACGGTTCTTTTTCATGCTCCGCGAAGGCGGCCTGAGGCCGTCCATCACGGAGCTGCTGACGCTGCTCCGCTCCCTGCAGGCGGGCATCGCCGGGCACAGCGTCGACGATTTCTACTACCTGTCGCGCGCCTGCCTCGTCAAGGACGAGACCAGGTTCGATCGCTTCGATCGCGTGTTCGCGGCGCATTTTCACGGCATCGAGGATGCGTTCAACGCGCTCGTCGCGGAAGTGCCGGACGAATGGCTGACGCGTCAGGCGGAGCTCCTGCTCACAGAGGAAGAACGGGCCCGGATCGAGGCGTTGGGCGGATTCGACAAGCTCATGGAGGCGCTTCGCGAGCGGCTCGAGGAACAGGACGAACGGCACGAGGGTGGCAGCAAGTGGATCGGGACGGCCGGCACTTCGCCGTTCGGCGCTTACGGCTACAATCCCGAGGGAGTACGGCTCGGCCAGGGGGCCTCCCGCCACCGTCGCGGTGTGAAAGTCTGGGATCGACGCGAGTACCGCAACCTCGACGACTTGGTCGAGCTCGGCACGCGCAACATCAAGATCGCGCTGCGCCAGCTACGGCGCTTCGCCCGGGAAGGCGCGGCCGATGAGCTGGATCTCGATGACACGATCGACAAGACGGCCCGCAATGCCGGCCTGCTCGACATCCGCATGGTCCCGGAGCGCCACAACGCCATCAAGGTACTGCTCTGTCTCGATGTCGGCGGCTCGATGGACGATCACGTCCGCATCTGCGAGGAGATGTTCTCGGCGGCGAGGAGCGAGTTCAAATACCTCGAGTATTTCTACTTCCACAATTTCATCTACGAGAGCCTGTGGAGAGACAACCGCCGGCGGCACACCGAGCGCATCGGCGTCTCCGAGATCACGCACAAGTACGGCTCCGACTACAAGCTGGTGTTCGTCGGCGATGCGACGATGAGTCCGTACGAGATCGTGTACGCCGGTGGCAGCGTGGAGCACTGGAACGAGGAACCCGGCGCCGTCTGGATCAAGCGGCTCCTGAGATCCTATCCGAAGGCGATCTGGCTCAACCCCGAACCCGAGCAACGCTGGGAATACACGCCCTCGATCAAACTGACGCGCGAGATCATGGACGACAGGATGTATCCGCTGACGATCAGCGGGCTCGATCAGGGTATCAGGGCGCTACATTGACGGATGTAGGAGCCCGCCCCGGCGGGCGATTGAGGCGTGATGCGAGCGCCCGGGTCAAATCGCTCGCTGGGGCGAGCTCCTACGATGCCTTTCTACAATTCTTGACGTGGCGATCGCCCGCCGGGGCGGGCTCCTACGAAACTTCAACGCAGCTATCGATCGGCCAATGCTGCGAGATCGGCCAGCACTTGTTTGGAGTGCTTCTCCGGATCCACTTTTTCGTAGTGCTTCGCGATGTTGCCTTCCGGATCGATCAGGAAGGTCTGGCGCTTGGCGACAGTCATACCCATCATCTTGGTCTTGACGCCGTACGTGTCCGCCGTCACGCCCTCGGTATCCGCGAGTAACGGGAACGGCAGGCCGTGTTTCTCCGAAAATGCCTTGTGCGACGCCTCGTCGTCCAGGCTGACGCCCAGGATCTGACAGTTCGCATCCTTGAAGGCGAAGATGTTGTCACGGAACTCACATGCCTCCGTGGTGCAGCCGGGCGTGTCGTCCTTGGGATAGAAATACAGCGCCACCCACTGACCGCGATAGTCCTCGATCGAGTGCATCTCGCCATCCTGATCCCTGAGCTCGAAGTCCGGAGCAGGCTGACCCTCCGACGGCTGCTCGGCATGGGCGACGCCGGCGAGTGCCAGGACAGCGAGCGCCGACAATGTGCTGATGAAGCGATTCATAACGGTTACCCCCGGATGCTGACTGTTGCCACGAATCTGACCCTGGTCAGGACTGTTGGTTCAGGGGATCCGCCGCGTTTGCAACGATCCCGGGCGCCTTATAATACGCTATCGAAGTGAGAATTCATCCCGAGGAAATCAAGACGGCGCTGGTGTTGCCGGGCGGTGGCGCGCGCGGTGCGTTCCAGGTCGGCGTGCTCAAGGCGCTGGCCAGGCATATGCCGTCGGGCTGCGTGAACCCCTTCCCCGTCATCAGCGGCACCTCGGCCGGGGCGATCAATTCCGTCGTGCTGGCCAGCAAGGCCCGGCGGTTCCGGGTAGCGGTGGCGGAGCTGGAGCGCGTGTGGGGGCACTTCCGTAGCGGCCAGGTGTTCCGCACGGACAGCCTGACCATGCTCAGGAGCAGCCTGCACTGGCTGGCGTCGATCGTCCTCGGGGGTTACATCGTCGGTACGCCGAAGTCGATGCTCGACAACGCGCCGCTGCGGGCGCTCCTCAGCCGTAACATCCGCTTCCCCCGCATCCAGTCCTCGATAGAAGAGGGACACCTGAGCGCCGTCGCCGTGACCGCGGCGGGCTACGCGTCGGCACGCTCGACGACTTTCTTCCAGGCTGCCAGGGAACGACGCGCCTGGTCGCGAACCCGCCGTGTCGGCGTCCGCAGCGCCCTGCATCTCGATCACCTGATGGCGAGCATCGCCGTGCCGCTGCTGTTCCCGCCGGCCAGGATCGGTGGCGAGTATTTCGGCGACGGCGCCATGCGCCAGGCGACGCCGCTGAGCCCGGCCGTTCACCTCGGCGCCGATCGAATACTGGTGATCGGCATCCGCGACGAGACGGGCGGCGGGGAAACCGCCGAGCCCGACGGTCCGCCCAGCTTCGCGCAGATCGCGGGCTACATGCTGGACACGTTGTTCATGGACGGCCTGTACTCCGACCTCGAGCGCATCACGCGCATCAACGAACTCCTCGACGTCGTATCGAAAGGCACACTCAAGGTCGGCGACAGGCCGATGCGGCCCATCGACACGATGCTGGTCGTTCCGAGCCGGGATCTGCGGGCGATTGCAGAGAAACACCGGCAGGAGCTGCCGCTTGCGATCCGCGCGCTGCTGCGCGGGGTCGGCGGCCGCAGCCCCGGCGAGAACAAACTGTTGAGCTTCCTGCTGTTCGAGCGGGCTTACACGAGGGAGCTCATGGAACTCGGGTACCGCGACGCGCTGAACGTCGCGGACGAATTGCGGGACTTCGTGACGGGGGCGGAGGTTCCACGCCTGTTCGCGCCGCGTTGGGTCAGACGGGATCTGTCGGCATTCAATCCCGAGTGAGCCGGCGTTCGGGCAATGCGTTGTGGCGCGTCAGGACCGGCTCGTGAATTTCCCTGAGCTTTCCCGCGATCTTCTCGGCCATGTAGACCGAGCGGTGCTGGCCGCCCGTGCAGCCGATCGCGACGGTCATGTACGCGCGATTCGCCTCTTTGTAATGCGGTACCCAGCGCGCGAGGAAGTCGCTGATGTCGTCGAACATGTCCGCGAAGGTCTCTTGCCGGTCGAGGAAGTCGCGGACCTCCTGGTCCCTGCCCGTCAGGCCGCGCAGTTTGAGCGTCCAGTAAGGATTCGGCAGGCTCCTGAGATCGAACACGAAATCCGCGTCGGTGGGAATTCCGTGCTTGAAACCGAAGGACTCGATCAGCACCGACAGCGAGCCGGCCTCGCGACGGACCACACGCGAGCGGATGATGTCGGCGAGCTCGTAGATGCTCGTGGCCGTCGTATCGATGACCAGATCGGCCGACAATTCGAGCTCGGCGAGCATCGCGCGCTCGGACCGGATCGCGGCGCGCAGCTGGGTGCTGCCGTCGGCGAGCGGGTGGCGCCGGCGGGAATCGCCGTAGCGCTGCAACAGGGTCCTGTCGCTGGCATGCAGGAAGACCATGTCCGTGCCGACCCCCCGGTCCCGGAGTTCCCGGAGCAGGTCCGGAAGCGCGTCCAGATCGTCGGCACGACTGCGGGCATCGACGCCGACCGCGAGCAGGCCCGGCGAGCCGCCGTCATTGCGGCGAATCTCGTCGACGGCCGATGCGAGCAGGCCGACGGGCAGGTTGTCGATGCAGTAGTAGCCGAGATCTTCGAGGACGCGCAGTGCAACGGACTTCCCGGAGCCGGAGAGCCCGCTGACGACGATCAGGCGCAATTCTTCCGGCATGTCGTGTCCGCGCCGTCGATCAGTGCGTCATACAGGTCTTTGCTGCGGGTCATTTCGCGCAAGCGGACACGCAGTCCCTCGTCGGCGAGCACGTCGGTGACGAGTTTTATGTCGGCGCGATGGCCGTCGTCCACGTCCTCCGGGACCATCATGCCGATGACCAGATCGACCGGTTCGCCGTCCGGTGAATCGAAGTCGACGGGCTCCGACAGCTTGATCATGACGGCGACGCTGCGGTCGATGCCCCCGACGCGGCAGTGCGGGAACGCCGCGCCGCGGTTGAGGCTGGTGCAGCCGAGTCGTTCGCGATCGATCAGGCATTCGAAGATGTCGTCACTCGCGATGTCGGCGTAGGAGCGGACCAGGAGTTCACTCAGGATTTCGAGACAGTGCTTTTTGCTGCGCGCCGTCGCGTTGCACAACACGCCGTCGGGCTTGATGATTTCTTGGAGCGGCATAGGTTTGGCGGGATGTTTTCGGAAACGCGGCGCAGCCGCGGCGGCGACTGCGTCTCGATCGCCAGGTCAGGCGTACCGGGTCTTGTGTTTGTCTCTTGCGTGATGGTCGACGAGCTTTTCCTTGTACTTGCGAACCCGTCGCTCGAGCTTGTCGACGAGGCCGTCGATGGCGGCGTACATGTCTTCCTCGACGTGATCGCAGTAGATCGTGCCGCCGTTGACGCTCGCCGTCGCTTCCGCCTTGTGCTCCAGCTTCTCGACGGTCAGGATACATTTGACGTCGGACACGATGTCGAAGTGCCGGGCAATCTTGTCCATCTTTTCACCGACGTAGGATCTCAGGGATGCGGTTACCTCGACGTGGTGGCCTGAAACGTTCAACTGCATAATGGTCTCCCGAAAATTCCTTGATTTTCCAGCGGGTTGAGGTCTACCTCAGTTCACGAACCCTGCGTTCGCTCGACGAGGGGATACTCATGGCTTCACGGTACTTCGCGACCGTCCTTCTCGCAACCGAAATACCTTCCTCTTTGAGTAAGTTGGTGATCTTGCTGTCGGAAAGCGGCTTGGCCGGATTCTCGGCGCTGATCAGTTTGCGTATTTTCGCGCGGACCGAGGTCGAGGACTGATCCTCACCGCTGGCCGTCGAAAGGTGCGAGGAGAAGAAGTACTTGAATTCGAACACGCCGCGCGGCGTGTGCATGAACTTGTTCGTCGTTACCCGCGAAATCGTCGATTCGTGCATGCCGATCTCCTCGGCGATATCGCGAAGCACCATGGGTTTCATCGCTTCGTCGCCGTGTTCGAGGAAGTCGGTCTGACGCGACACGATGCTGGTCGCGACCTTGAGCAGCGTTTCGTTGCGGATTTCGAGGCTGCGGATCAACCAGCGCGCCTCCTGCAGCTGGGACTTCAGCACCGGGTGCTCGCCGCTGCCGCGCAGGAGCCTCGCATACTGCTGGTTCACCGAAATTCGCGGCACGCCGGTCGGACTGATCTCGACCTGCCACTTGTTGTCGATCTTGCGTACGAAGACGTCGGGAACGACGTATTCGGCGGCCGCCGGGCTCACGGCAAGGCCGGGCCGCGGATTGCAGCCGCGGATCAGCGCCAGTGCGTCGTGCAGGCCGTCCTCGGTCACGCGAAGTCCGCGCCGCAGCTCGCCGTAGTCCCGGGTCGCGACGAGATCGAGGTGGTCGCTCGCGATCTCGATGGCGAGTTGCAGGCCGGGCGTCTCCCAGTCCAGCTGACTGAGCTGCAGAACGATGCACTCCGACAGCGAGCGCGCACCGACGCCGATCGGATCCAGGCGCTGAACCCTGGTCAGCGTTCGCTCGACTTCGGACTCCTCGACGGGCGGTGTCTCGTCGAGGCTGTCCAGAATCTCGTCCAGACCGGCCTCGAAGTAGCCGTCGTCGTTGATCGAGTCGACGATCGCTGCGCCGATGACGACCTCTCGCGGGGAGAAATGCTCCATCTCGAGTTGCCACAGCAGGTGATCGCGCAAGGTCTGGCCGGACTCGTCGGCGAATTCGGTGATCGGCCGCCCTTCGCCGTTCCAGCCGCCGTCCTGGATGCGTGCGGCGGCGCGCGTCTGCCACAGCTCGTCGGCCTTGACGGTCTCGACTTCGGCCGTGGTCTCGGCGCCGGTGCTCGGGACGTCGGGCAGGTCCTCCATCTCGAGCATGATGTTCTCTTCGAGCGCTTCCTGGATCTGGGCATTCAGGTCGAGGACGGGCAGCTGCAGTAACCGGATCGCCTGTTGCAATTGCGGCGTCATGGTCAGGGTCTGACCGAGTTTTAGCTGCAGCGATGGTTTGAGCATTGCCTTCTGCCGACGGTGTAGGGTTCAGATGCCCGAACACAAGGTGTGAGTTCGTACAGTGTGCCTCAGAGCTTGAACTCCTGTCCGAGATACACTTCTCGAACGTGTTGATTCTCGAGGATTTCCTCCGGGGAGCCTTCCGCGATAAGGGCTCCGTCGCTCAGTATGTACGCGTGCCCGCAGATGCCGAGCGTCTCGCGGACATTATGGTCAGTGATCAGGACGCCGATACCGCGTTCGCACAGGTGCCGGATGATGCGCTGGATGTCGAGCACCGAGATGGGATCGACGCCGGCGAAAGGCTCGTCGAGCAGGACGAACAGCGGATTGGCCGCCAGCGCGCGGGCGATTTCGACGCGTCGCCGTTCGCCGCCGGACAGGCTGATGCCGAGGCTCCCGCGTACGTGCCCGACGTGGAGTTCGTCGAGCAGTTTTTCGAGTTCTCCCTCACGCCCCGCACCGTCGAGATCGTCGCGGTTCTCGAGGATCGCGAGAATATTCTGTTCGACCGTGAGCTTGCGGAATATCGAAGCTTCCTGCGGCAGGTAGCCGAGTCCGAGCCTCGCGCGCCGGTGCATCGGGAGCGCGGTCAGGTCCTTGCCGTCCAGCAGGATCGTGCCGCTGTCGGCCGCGATCAGGCCGACGATCATGTAGAACGCCGTGGTCTTCCCCGCGCCGTTGGGGCCGAGCAGGCCGACGACCTCCCCACTCTTTATTTCCAGAGAAATCCCCTTGACGACCTTGCGCAGTTTGTAGCTCTTGGAGATGTGCTGGACGCTGAGAATACTCATTGCGACTCGTCCGGGTCGCTCGTTTCGTCGGCAGAGGCGGTGTCGACGCCGTTGGCCGGCGTATAGGTGATGTGCACGCGACCCGCCTCCTCGCCGGCGGAATCCGCATTGATTCGCTGGTCGGCGATGTGGTAGACGAGCACGCTGGACGTGATCTGGTTGCCGCCTTCGGTAATCGTCGCCTCCTCCGAGAACTCGATGACGCCCGCGTCGACATCGTATTCGAGCCGCCCCGCCTCGGCATAGGTGATATCCCGGCTGCCCGGCCGCCGCAGTTCGTAGGTGGCCGGCGACCCCGTCACGACCGCTTCCCGGAGGCGAAACTCGTCGAACAGCAGCTCGGCCGAATCGCACTCGATACGCCCGTCGCCGACGTCGATGACGACGTTTCCCGTGAAGTTCCAGTAGCTGTCCTCGAGTTCCATGCGCGCTGCGCGCCCCTCGTCGGCCTGGATGCTGACGCGGCCCTGCGTCAGCCGCAGGCCGTTGAAGATGATCATCGAATGCTTGCCGTCGATCGTCGTGTTGTCGGCGTCGATGTCCATCGGCAGGCGCATGTCGAGGTCGTTGCCCTGGGCCAGGGTCCCGGGAGACGGCGCGAGCAATGCGATACAGGACAGCCGGGGCAGCAAATGACGTAGTCGGGAGCGCATTCTCAGGGGACGATCTTTCCGCGAACGTTGGATTTGAGTTCGACCGTATTGTCGTTGAGTGATGCTAGCATGCCCGTCGCCGTCAGGCTGCGGGCCCCGACGCGAATCTGCACGCGTTCGTCGGTCTCGGCGACATAACGTTCGGGATCGAGTTCGAGATACTGCGTCCGGATCTCGGTGTCCTGATCGTCGTCACCCGACTTGCCGACGGCGCGGACGTGACCCCGCAGTGCGATGCGCGGGCTGCCTTCACGCAGCGTCGCCGCATCGGCATGTACGACCCAGGGAATCTCGGCGTCGGGCGAGTAGTGCACGCGCACCCCGGTGAACTCGACCCGGTCCCGCGTTTCCTGCTGCGCGTGGGCCGCCTCGATCTCGTACAGCAGGCTGCCGTCGGCGTCGGTGCCGAGGATACGTGCGGATTTCAGATAATAGCCCCGGTGTTCCGTGTCGTAGGGCACGGCGTCGACTTCGGCGCTGCGATCGATACGCGCCAGGTACCAGCTGCCGATGGCCGCCGCCGTCAACAGGACGATCAGAGAAACGGCGCGCGGGCTCATCCCGTATCGCGTCGTCTCGCCGCGACGACGAGGTCGCAGACCTCCCGGACCGCGCCGAAACCGCCGGCGTTCCTGGTGACGTAGTCGCAGCAGTCGTGCAGAGCCGGCACCGCGTTGGCGACGGCCACGGAGAACCCGACGCGCCGGAGCAGGGCGAGGTCGGGCAGGTCGTCGCCGACGTAGGCACAGGTATCGACCGCGATGCCGAGCGATGCGGCGAGCTCGTCGAGGGCCGCGACCTTGTCCTTGCAGGCCAGTATCGTGTGCCGCACGCCGAGTTCGGCCATGCGCTTCTCGACCGCGGGCGAGCTTCGTCCGCTGATGACGGCGACCGCGACGCCCGACTCGAGCAGGCGGCGCACGCCGTAGCCGTCCTGTGTGTGGAAGGCCTTGGTCTCGGTGCCGTCGTCGGCAAGGTAGAAACGGCCGTCCGTGAACACGCCGTCGACGTCGAATGCGACGAGCCGGAGTTCGCCGAGCCTGTCCGGCCGGCTGCTCACATCAGGCCCTCGCGGAACAGGTCGTGGATGTTCAGCGCACCGACCAGCGTACCGTCGTCGTCGGTGACGAGAAGCCCCGTGATCTTGTTCTCCTCGAGCATGCGCAATGCCTCGGCGGCCAGCGTGTGCCGGTCCACGGTCTTGCAGTCGGCGTGCATGACGTCGCGGATCGCGGTTTCGCGGATGTCGGCCCCGGCGTCGAGCGTCCGTCGCAGGTCGCCGTCGGTGAAGATGCCGAGGATGCGACGCTCGTCATCCACGATCGCCGTCATGCCGAGCGCCTTGGCCGTCATTTCGAGCAGCGCGTCGCGCAAGGTAACGTCGGCTCCGACTTGTGGAATGCGGTCCCCTGTATGCATGACGTCCGAGACGCGCAGCAACAGGCGCTTGCCGAGCACGCCGCTCGGATGGGATCGGGCGAAGTCCTCGGCGGTGAAGCCGCGTTTCTCCAGCAGCGCGACCGCCAGCGCGTCGCCCATCGCGAGTGTCGCGGTCGTGCTGGCCGTCGGCGCGAGGTTCAGCGGACAGGCTTCCTCGCTGACACTGATATCGAGATGCACGTCGGCGGCGCGCGCCATCGTCGATTTCGGGTTGCCCGTCATCGACAACAGTCTCGCGCCGATGCGTTTGACGACGGGCAGGATCGTCACGACTTCGTCGGTTTCGCCCGAATAGGAGACCGCGAGCAGCAGATCCTGGCTCGTGATCATGCCGAGGTCTCCGTGGCTGGCCTCAGCCGGGTGCATGAAGAAGGCCGGCGTCCCGGTCGATGCGAGCGTCGCGGCGATCTTGTTGCTGACGTGTCCGGACTTTCCCATGCCGGTTACGACGACACGGCCCGGTGTGTTCAGACACAGGTTGCAGGCGGCGATGAAGTCGTCGTCGAGGCGCGGCTTGAGCGCCTCGATGGCGCGCGCCTCGGTGTCGAGCACGCCGGCGGCCAGCGCCAGAAGGTCGTCGTTCGTCGGTGTGTCAGGCAATTCTCGCCCCGGGCGGTTCTGGTCACCGTATTCTAAATGTTTTGGGCAACCACGTAACCGCTGTAGGAGACGTAGGCGACGAACAACGCCAGGCCCTCGAGCCGGGACAGCTGCGCCTTGCCGTCGTAGTCGTAGGTCATGGCGAACAGCACCAGCGTGAATGCGACCATGACGAAGATGTGCAGCGACAGCACGGTCGGCGCCAGCGCGGACGGTGATATCGTCGCGGCGACGCCGATGACGGCCAGCAGGTTGAAGATGTTGGAGCCGACGATGTTGCCGATTGCGAGACCGTATTCGCCCTTGAGCGCACTGGCCACCGAGACGGCGAGTTCGGGCAGGCTGGTGCCGAACGCGACGATCGTGATGCCGATGACGACCTCGGACACGCCCAGCAGCTCGGCGATGCCGACCGCGCCGTCGACGAGTAGTTCGGCGCCGATCAGCAGCGTCACGAGGCCGACCATGAGCCACACGATGGACCGGGTCATCGTGACGTCGCTGGGAATCTCGGCCTCGTAATCCATGGCAATCGGGTCGTTGGCGGCGGACCTCAGCCCCAGGCGTGCGAGCCAGACCATGACGATGACCAGGCCGGTCAGCATGACGATGCCGTCGATGCGGCTCAGGAACGTGTCGAGAAACAACGAGACCGTCAGCAGCGAGACGGCGAGCAGGGCGGGCATCTCGCGCTGCAGCGTCGCCGATTCGAGCTTGATCGGCCGGACCATTGCGGTCACGCCGAGCACGAGCCCGATGTTGACGATGTTCGAACCGATCGCATTGCCGAAGGCGAGGCCCGGCTGCCCGTCCGTGGCCGCCACTGCCGAGACCAGAATCTCGGGCGCCGAGGTTGCGAAGGCGACGACGGTGAGGCCGATCATGAGCGGGGCAACGCCGAGATTGCGGGCCGTTGCGGCTGCGCCGTGAACGAACCGGTCGGCGCCCCAGATCAGGAGCGCCAAGCCTGCCAGCAGGAGGAGTACGTTGGCGATCATCGAATGTCGTCGTCCAAAGGGCCGGCTATGATACACAAATCGGCGGATTGCGTTGGGATGCCGGGCGGAATGCTTTACACTGCGCGCCCCTGATGTTTAGCTTCGACGACCGGTCATGGACCCAGCCCGTATCGCACAACTGATCCAGGAAGGCTTCGACGGCGCCGTCGTCGAGGTCCTGAGCGACGACAACACGCATTACGAGGCCCTCGTCGTCGCCGCCGAGTTCGAGGGAAAGCGTCCGCTCGCCCGGCACCAGCTCGTGTACGCCTGCCTCGGGACGCTGGTCGGCAACGAGATTCACGCACTGTCGATAAGCGCGCTGACGCCCGACGAATGGCGTGCGCGCGGCGGGAACGCGGACCTTGGATAAGTTGTCGATTTCGGGCGGCTCGCGGCTGTCGGGAACGGTAAGGGTATCGGGCGCCAAGAACGCCGCGCTGCCGATACTCGCCGGTACGCTCGTGGCGACGGAGCCCGTAACGATCGGTAACGTCCCGTACCTCAGGGACGTAACGACGATGCTGTCGCTGCTTCAGATGATGGGCGTGACGGTCACGATCGACGACAAGGCGGGCATCGAGGTCGACGCTTCGAGTGTCGAGCGGCGGCAGGCGCCGTACGAACTCGTCAAGACGATGCGTGCGTCGATTCTCGTGCTCGGGCCGCTCGTCGCGCGTTTCGGCGAGGCGGACGTGTCGCTGCCCGGCGGATGTGCGATCGGTGCGCGGCCGGTCAACCTGCACGTCGCCGGGCTGCAGGCGATGGGCGCCGACGTGGTCGTCGAGGAAGGGTTCATCAAGGCGCGGGCCGAGCGCCTGAAGGGTGCGCACGTCGTCTTCGACACCGTCACCGTCACCGGGACCGAGAACCTGCTCATGGCCGCGGTTCTGGCCGACGGCGAGACCGTGCTCGAGAACGCGGCGCGGGAACCCGAGGTGTCCGACCTCGCCGCTTTCCTGGCGGGCATGGGCGCCAGGATCGAGGGTGCGGGCAGCAGTACCATCGTCGTGCAGGGCGTCGAGCGCCTGGGCGGGACGCGGCACGAGGTGCTGCCGGACCGTATCGAGACGGGTACCTACCTCGTGGCGGCGGCGATGACCGGCGGCAGGATCCGCGCCGTCGATACGGCGCCGGAGACGCTCGAGGCCGTGCTGATCAAGCTGGCCGAAGCCGGCGCCGCCGTCGACACCGGCGACGACTGGATCGAGGTCGACATGCAGGGCCGGCGGCCGCGCGCAATCGACGTTCGCACGGCGCCGTACCCCGCGTTTCCGACCGACATGCAGGCGCAGTTCTGCGCAATGAACGCCGTTGCCGAGGGCGTGGGCACGATCACCGAGACGATTTTCGAGAACCGCTTCCAGCACGTGCTCGAACTGCAGCGCATGGGCGCCGATATCCGGCTCGAAGGCCATACCGCGATCTGCACCGGCGTCGACCGGCTGAACGCGGCGCCCGTCATGGCGACGGACCTGCGTGCGTCGGCCGGCCTCGTGCTGGCCGGGCTGGCCGCCGAGGGCGACACCGTCGTCGATCGCATCTATCACGTCGATCGCGGCTACGAGCGCATCGAGGAAAAACTGCGGCAGCTCGGTGCGTCGATCACGCGGGTGGTCTGACAACCTCGACGTAGGAGGGCCTTGCAGGAGGGCCTTGTAGGAGGGCCTTCAGGCCCGAATCGCGGCTAAAGCCGCTCCTACAGCCGCTCCTACGGCCGTTCTCCGGCCGTCACCGTCGTCCGGAATCGCCCGCCGTCCCTCAGGCCCAGCACATCGACGGTGTCGCCGGGCGAGGTGCTGGCTGAAATCAGCAGCGCCTGGCGCTGCGAGTAGACCGGTTCGCCGTTGATCTCGAGGATGATGTCGCCTGCGCGCAGGTCGGCCGCCTCCGCCGGCCCGTCTTCGTAGACCGTCATCAGGATGATGCCGGTACTGTCGTCGATGCCGTGCGCGCGGCGCTCGGCATCGGTCAGATCGTCGGGCAGCAAACCCATGTAGCCCCGGATGACGCGGCCGTGCAGCTTGATCTGCTCGACGACGCCGCGCACGAGATCCACGGGGATGGCAAAGCCGATGCCCTCGGTGCCGGCGTCTTCCGCCAGCACGGCCGCATTGATACCGACGAGCTCGCCGAGGCTGTTGACGAGTGCGCCGCCCGAATTGCCCGCGTTGATGGCGGCGTCCGTCTGGATGAAGTTCGCGAAGGTCACGAGCTGGTAGAGATTTCGGCCCGTCGCGCTGACGATGCCCTGGGTCACCGACGTTGCGAGGCCGTAAGGATTGCCGATCGCGAGGACGACGTCACCGATGCGCAGGTCGTGCGAGCGCGCCATCCGGATCGGCTCGAGTCCGGGCAGGTCGACCCTGAGCAGGGCGAGGTCGGTCTCGGGGTCGTAACCCACGATCTCGGGTTCGGCGATGCGCCCGTCGGTGAACTGCACACGTATCTCGGTCGGTTCCTCGCGGAACACGTGGTAGTTCGTGACGAGATAGCCGTCCTCGTCGAGCACGACGGCGGAAGCGAAGACCGTGTCGACGCGGAAGCGGGCCCGATTCGTCAGTTCGTCGGTCGTCTGGACGAGTCGTTTGGTGTAGATGTTGGCCACCGAGGCGGCGCTCCGGCTGACGGCATCCGCGTAGCTCGCGGGGCTCGTCTCGGCGTTGCCGATGCCCGGCATCAGGTCGGGGCGAACGAGCACGACGAGGAAGGCGACCGCGAGACCTACGACGATCGACTGCAGGACAAAGACAATTACTGACTTCAGTTTCGCCACGCGAGGTCCTTGGCGGGGTTCGTCCCTATTCGGCGGCTAGCCAATTTCGATTGGCCACGTGTATAATGCGCCGTGGTTTCCGCACCTAATATCCGGGGCAAGCGTCATCCTGACGGCAAACCCGGTTTGCTGCAAATCTACCAGTTTCGAAACAAAGCTAAAAAGCGCCGATTGAACAGAGCCGTCGTCGATGGACGGCTTGATGGGAGTGCCTGATGACCGAAGACGACCTTGATCGCAACAGGCGTCATTTTCTTACCGTTGCAACCGTCGTGACAGGCGTCGCCGGCGCGGGCATGGCGGCGATACCGTTCATATCCTCGCTTCAGCCCAGCGCCCGGGCCCAGGCGATGGGCGCCCCGGTCGAAGTCCCGCTGGGCTCGATGCAGCCGGGCGAGATGATCCGGGTCATGTGGCGCGGCAGGCTCGTGTTCGTGTTGCGCCGCGACGAGAAGATGCTGGACAAGCTGCCGGTGGACCGGGATCAGCTGCGCGACCCGAATTCGGAGGTCGCCGACCAGCAGCCCGACTACGCCGCCAACGAGACCCGGTCCATCAAGCCCGAATACCTCGTCGTCGAAGGTTCGTGCACGCACCTCGGCTGTGCGCCGCTCGAAGACTTCGATGCGACCCTGGCCCCCGACTATGCCGGCGGTTTCTTCTGTCCGTGCCACGGTTCGAAGTTCGATTTCGCCGGTCGCGTCTTCAAGGGCGTTCCGGCGCCGACCAACCTGCGGGTGCCCCCGCACCGATTCGTCAGGGACGACCTGATCCTGATCGGCCAGGATTCGGGAGCAGCGTAGTGGCCAGAATCGAAGCAGAAGTCGGCAAGCCGCAGGGCGGCTTCATGAAATGGATCGACGATCGCTTCCCGTTCACCAAGACGATGGAGCATCACGTCACCAGGTACTACGCCTCCAAGAACTTCAACTGGTGGTACGTCTTCGGCGTGCTCGCGTTCGTGGTACTCGCGATCCAGTTGATAACGGGCATCTTCCTGACGATGAACTACAAGCCGTCGGCCGCCGAAGCCTTTGCGTCCGTCGAGTACATCATGCGCGACCTCGAATGGGGCTGGCTCATCCGCTACATGCATTCGACCGGCGCGTCGTTCTTCTTCATCGTCGTGTACCTGCACATGTTCCGCGCGATGCTGTACGGCTCCTACAAGAAGCCCCGCGAGTTGATCTGGCTGATCGGCATGCTGATCTTCTTCGTCCTGATGGCCGAAGGCTTTGCGGGTTATCTGCTGCCCTGGGGCCAGATGTCCTACTGGGGCGCGCAGGTGATCATCTCGCTGTTCGGCGCGATTCCGGTCATCGGCGACACGCTCGTCGAGTTCATCCGCGGCGACTACTCGATCTCGGACATTACCTTGAACCGCTTCTTTGCGCTGCACGTGATCCTGTTGCCGCTGGCGCTGATCGCGCTCGTCTTCGTCCACATCGTGGCGCTGCACGAGGTCGGTTCCAACAATCCCGACGGCATCGAGATCAAGGAGAAGAAGGGTCCCGACGGCGTGCCGCTCGACGGCGTCCCCTTCCATCCGCACCACACGTCGAAGGACCTCGTCGCGATCATCGTCTTCCTGATGATCTTCGCCTCGGTGGTTTTCTTCGCGCCCGAGATGGGCGGCCTGTTCCTGGAACACGCCAACTTCGAGCCCGCCAACGTGACGGCGACGCCGGAGCACATCGCTCCGGTCTGGTACTACACGCCGTACTACGCGATCCTGCGTGCGGTTCCCGACAAGTTGTGGGGTTTCATCCTGTTCGCGATCGCCGTCGTGCTGCCGGTGTTCCTGCCGTGGCTGGATCGCTGTCGCGTCAGGTCCATCCGCTATCGCGGCTGGATGTACAAGACGGCGCTGACGGTCTTCGTCATCTCGTTCATCGCGCTCGGATGGCTCGGGCTGCAGGCGGCCACGCCGACCTATGTGATGTTCGCACGAATCTTCTCGGCTCTGTATTTCGCTTTCTTCCTGCTGATGCCGTTCTACACGGCAATGGACAAGACGAAGCCCGTCCCGGACAGGGTGGTCTACCATGCGTAATTTCAAGAAGACGATCGCCGGTGTGCTGGTACTCGGTACGTGCTTCACGGTATCGCAGGGCGGTCTGGCCGCCGGCGGCAGCGTTCACCTCGAGCCGTCGGAGATCGATCCGGACAACGTCTCGTCGCTGCAGCGCGGCGCGCGCAACTTCATGAACTACTGTTCCGGCTGTCACTCGGCGCAGTACGTCCGTTTCAAGACGATCGGCAAAGCCCTCGAATTGTCCGAGGAGCAGCTGATCGACAACCTGATGTTCAATGCCGAGAAGACCTTCGAGACGATTCGTTCGGCAATGCCGCCCGAGGACGGCGCGCGCTGGTACGGCAAGGCGCCGCCCGATCTGTCGCTGATGGCGCGGGCCAAAGGCGCGGACTACATCTACAACTTCCTGAAGGGATACTACGTCGAACCGGGCAGCCCGACCGGCGTGAACAACGTGGTACTCGCGGGTACGAGCATGCCGCACGTTCTGTGGGAGTTGCAGGGATATCAGGAGGCGCACTTCGTCGAGCACGTCGAAAACGAAGGCACCGACGAGGAGATTCGCACGGCGGTGTTCGAAGACTTCCGGCCCTTGTCCGCGGGGTCGATGGATGCCGGGGACTACGACGACTTCGTCCGCGATACCACGAATTTCCTCGCCTTCATCGCCGAGCCGATTCGCCAGGATCGCCGCAAGCTGGGCGTCTGGGTGCTCATGTTCCTGATCTTCTTCTTCGTCCTGGCCGCCCAGCTCAAGAAGCAGATCTGGAAGGACGTGCAGTGATGGCGGTCGTAGCCAACCGGCGTTCGGTCATGACGCTGTTCTCGCGGCCGACCGAT
>JAKSCZ010000525.1 GCA_022360335.1 Pseudomonadota bacterium | reverse complement strand
TCCCTGAACAGCAGCTGGCCGGGCGACAGCTCACGAATCTGTACCTTGCGCGATAGCGCCGCAAGATTGTCGCGCTTGAGCCCGTCGAGCGGTGAAAAGCCCCTGAGCAGCTCCGTACTTATCCGCTCACCTGACATTATCGATCCTGTTGATGCTTCGATCCGTTCTTGATATCGGGATTACGTCAAGCGCGTATTCTACCTTCAATTCAACGACTTCCGGTACCTTCCGTAGCACGCAGCGTGAAGCGCCGCACAGTTTCCGGGACCGCTCGCAAGCGCGTGTGACGGGTGTCACACGCCGGACCACCCGGTATGTGGTGCAAATCGACCGCCGTAGCGCTCTGCGAGCGCCTGTAAGCTCGCGACGACCGAATCAACGCCGCGCTCCGTCGCGTAATTGATCGGTCCGCCGCGGAACGGGGCGAAACCGGTACCGAAGATCACTCCCGCGTCGAGCAGGTCGGCCGTCGCGACGACGCCCTCGTCAAGGCATGCGACCGCTTCGTTGACCATCGGTAGGATCAGCCGATCCTCGACGTCGTCGGGCACCGGTCCGCGGTCGGACGGCGGCTTGACGGCCTTGCCGTCCTCCCAGCGGTAGTAGCCGTGGCCGGATTTGCGGCCGAGACGTCCCTGTTCGACGAGCTCCTCGATATCGGTCGGCGGCATCTCGCGATCGGAATCCCGCGTGAGAATCCCCGCCACGTGCTTCGCGATATCGAGGCCGACGCTGTCGGCGAGTTCGATCGGACCCATCGGCATACCGAATCTCACGGCCGCCTTGTCGATATCGACGAGCGCTACGCCTTCCCTGGCCATCGCCATCGCCTCACCCATGTACGGCGCGAGAACGCGATTGACGACGAAGCCCGGCGCACTCATGCATTCGAGCGGGAGTTTGCCGATGTCCTTCGTGAATCCGAACCCGACGTCCATCGCTTCCCGATCGGTGTCCGCGCAGCGTATGACCTCGACCAGCGGCAGCATGGCGACCGGGTTGAAGAAATGCAGACCGATGAAACGCTGCGGCTCGGCGAGCACGCTGCGCAACTCCTCGAGGCGGATACTCGAGGTATTCGTCGCCAGCAGCGCGCCCGGCTTCATCTTTGCCTGCAGTTCCTCGTACAGCGCCTGCTTGGCTTCGAGGTTCTCGAAGATCGCTTCGATGACGAGGTCGGCCTCGGCTGCGCCGTCGCCGGCCACGTCGGCCCGCAGCCGCGCAGACGTCTCGGCCCGTTTCGCGTCGTCGCGTACTTTCTTCGCGAACAACTTCTGCGCACGCTGAAGCGCCGGGTCGACGTATTTCCGTTCGCGGTCCTGCAACGTGACCGTGAGACCGCGGAGCGCGCACCACGCGGCGATGTCTCCGCCCATGACGCCCGCTCCGACCACGTGAACGTGTTGCACCTTTTTCGCTGCCTTGCCGCCTTGTTTCTTGAGCTTGCTCTGCAGGAAGAACACGCGAATCAGGTTGCGGGCCGTGTCCGTGAACATCATGTCGGCGAAGCTCCTTGCCTCGGCGACGTAGCCCGTCTTCGTCGATGCCCCGTGCTTCGCCCACAGGTCGATCATGGCGTAGGGGGCCGGGTAGTGGTCCCTGCGCGCCTTGCCGGCAACCTGCCTGACCAGCATGTTGCGTACGAGCGGGCGCAGCGGCGCCAACCCCATGAGTCGATCGACAAACGGTGCCCGGCTCTGCGGCGGCCGCTCGTCGATCAGGGCGGCGGCGACGTGGCGCCAGTCGTCCTCGCCCGCGATGCGGTCGATCAGGCCGATGCCCCGCGCTTTCTTCGCATTGACCGGGTTGCCGGTCAGCATGAGCTGCATGCCGGCCCTGACGCCGCACAGATTTACCGCCCGCACCGTGCCGCCGAAGCCCGGGTGCAGGCCGAGCTTGACCTCGGGCAGGCCGAAGATACGGCTGTCGGTGTCCGGCCCGATGCGATAATCGAAGGCCATGACGAGTTCGAGACCGCCGCCGAGGCAGTGGCCGTTTACCACTGCCACGGTGGGGCAGGGGAGCTGTTCGATGCGGTCGAAGAGCTGCTGGCCGAGCCGCGTGAGCTCGAACGCCCGCCCGGCCGATTCGATCGTCGTGAACTCGCCGATGTCGGCGCCCATGATGAAGCTGCCGTCCTTGCCCGAGTAGAGCACGAGCCCGGCGGGCGGATCCGCCGCGAGTTCGTCGAGGATGTCGTTGAGTTCGGTCAGAACGTCGGTGGAGAGTACGTTTGCGTCGGCTTCGGCTTTGTCGATGCACAGCCAGAAGACGCCGTTGTCGTCGGTGTCGGTTTTCCAGTGAATGCTCATGCTCGTCTCGTTGATCAAGCCACCTCGAAATCGCAGACGAGGGGCAGGTGGTCGGAATAGCGCACGTCGGGAACCTCGAAGTTCGTGACGTTGACGCCTTCCTGGTAGAGGACGAAGTCGAGCTCCTTGCGCGGCGCCCGGCTCGGGTAGGTCGGTATGCTTTGGGTGTTGGCCGAGGTGAGTCCTGCGGCTTTCGTGAACAGGTAGATCTCGTTTTCGCCCCAGAACGTATTGAAGTCGCCGGTGACGACGGCGGGCTTTTTCGTTTCCCGGATCAGGTCGTAGAGGCGCCTGAGCTGCAGGTGGCGGTGCCGGTACTTGAGCGAGAGGTGCACGAGAAATATCGCACACTCGTCCATCTCGAGTTCGATGATCAGGCGCTTGATACCGGTATCGAAATAGTGGAAGCGTTCGCCGCGGACGCGCGGCGCCGCCATGAACGCATTACCCTGCTTGCGTACGATCGGCAGCATCTGGTTGATCGATCGTTCGCCGTACTTCGTCTCGTACGAGGTGTTCATGCCGAGGTCCGAGGCGATCTTCTCGGCCTGATTGACCTTGCGGCTGCGGATCGATCCCGTGTCGACCTCGATCAGGCCGACGACGTCCGGGTCGACCGATTTGATGAACTGGGTGATTTCCGGCAAGACGGTCTGATTGCCCAGTACGTAGCCGGCGCCCGGGATCGGCATGTGCATGCTCGCACCGCCGCCGACCGCGTACCGGATGTTGTACAGAAGAAGCCGCATGTGCCGCTACGATACCGAACCCCCCAGACTATGGGAACAGGATCGCGCGAGTGCGCGCCGAATTGGCTAAACTAGGCGCAACACAGCCGGGAGAAGGAGTCTTCGGTGTCGGAAAGCAACCCGATTCGCGTGTTCGCAACGCACAACTTCGGCGAGAGCGACGACTATCTGCGCGTGTTCGAATTCCTGGAAAGCGTCGACCGTTTCTACTATCTCAACGTCAGTAAGCCGGAGAACCTGCCGACGACGGGCGGGGCCCAGGAGGTCCGGGACGAACTGATTCGCCAGATCAAGGACGCCGAGGCGATGTTCGTGCTGCCGTCCGCCTGGGAGGCGAACAGGGAGCAGGTCGATTTCATGCTGGACGTGGCCGAGGCCAACGATATCGGGATGATCGTGATCAGGCCGTTCGGCGGCATGCAGGAGACCCCGGAGGAACTCGTTGCCCGCTGCGCAGAGCACATCGAATGGAACGACCGGCAGATGGTCGACGCGCTCAAGCGGGAGGCGCGCGGCGAGGACACCGCCCGATGGGAAGTGATCGACTTTCCGGGCTGGAACGAAGACGGACCGATCGAAGAGTAGAAACGGTCTCGGGTAGATTATGCGGCCAGTCATCATTGCTCACCGCGGTGCGTCGGGCCACCTTCCCGAGCACACGCTGCCGGCCAAGGCGCTCGCGTATGCCATGGGCGCCGACTATCTCGAACAGGACGTCGTCGCGACGCGCGACGACCGGCTCGTCGTCCTGCACGACGTTCATCTCGACAGGGTGACCGACGTCGCCGAACGTTTTCCGGGCCGCGCGCGCGATGACGGCCGTTTCTACGCTCGCGACTTCGATCTCGACGAGATCCTGTCCCTGCGCGTGCACGAGCGCGAGGACGGCGAAGGCAATCGTGTATTCCCCGGCCGTTTTCCTTCGGCAGGCGAGAATTTTCGCGTACACACGCTCGAGCGCGAGCTGCAGCTCGTCGCCGATCTGAACGGGAACGGCGCGCACACGGTCGGCGTTTATCCTGAAATCAAGCGCCCTGCCTGGCACGCGGAGGAGGGCGTCGATATTACGGCGCTCGTTCTGGACACGCTGCGCCGCTTCGGTTACGCGCAGCCTGCCGATCGCGCCTACGTGCAGTGTTTCGACGAGCGGGAAGTGCGGCGGATGCGCGACGAGCTGGGCTGCGAACTGCGGCTCGTCCAGCTCATCGGTGAAGACGGCTGGTCTCCCGAGCCGACCGATTTCGCTGCGATGCGAACCCGGAAAGGGCTGGAGAAGCTCGCGGCCACCGTCGACGGCATCGGGCCGTGGGTCAGGCAGCTGTACCGGTATTCGGCGGACAAGGACGAACGCTACGACAGCGGTCTCGTCCGGCGCGCCCACGGGCAGGGCCTCGTCGTCCACCCCTATACGTTCCGCAGCGACGCCTTGCCCGAGGGTTTCGGCTCCTTCGACGCGCTGCTTCGCTACGCGATCGACGAACTTTCCGTTGACGGCCTGTTCACGGATTTCCCGGACTCCGCCGTCCGGTATCTGCGCGAACGGCATGCGACCGAATCTGATAAATAACTTTAATAATATTATTTAACTTATTGTTTTTAAAGTATTAACAAATTCGTTGCGATTCGAGGTACCAGCGTTTATGGTCGGGAAGCATCAGGGGCGGCCCCCCGGAGTGAGAACCCGGTCCTTTAACGGGCCGCGAATCCCAATGATCATTAGCCGATGTTCGTCGATCTCCCGCAACCGCTGATCCCGTACGCCGCCGGCGCATTCGTGCTCGGTTGGCTGCTGTCCTCGATCGCGAGCGATCTCGGCGCCAGGTACCGCGCCAAACGCTGCGACCCGCGGGACGACAGGATTCGCGAGCTCGAGGCCGAGCTGCGTGTCGCGCGAGGCAATTCCGAGCGTTCCCGGACGGCGCTCGGGAAACTCGAGGCGGAGCTCGAGCAAACCCTTGCCGGCCTCGGAAAACGCGATGCGGCGATCGCGGAACAGCGGGCGCGGCTCCAGCGGGCCGAATCGAATCTCAGGGAATCGGTGCTCAAAACACACCAGCTGCGTGCGGAACTGGCCGAGCGCGTGACGGAGAACGTGCACGCCGAGGCCAGGATCCGCGAAGTCGAAACCGAATTGTCCGTCGCGCAGGCATCCAGCGATATGATTGCGACCGGCGTACTCGACTACCGCCAGCCCCCCGGCAAGGAAGACGATGACGCCCGTTCGGCCGGCGAGGAAGAAGCGGCCGACGTCAGCGGGTCCGCACCCTGACCTCGTTTGCCCGCCCGATCGCCGCAACCGCGCTGCTATCGCTCGCTGCCGCCTGCAGTCATCCCGACCTGCCGGTCCGGATTCCGTTTACCGCCACCTGGCAGGGCGAACCGATTCACTGCAGCGGCGACGGGCCGACCCTGTCCGATCTGCGTTTCTACGTCAACAACGTCCGGCTGGTCGACGGCGAAGGTCATGCGCGCGATATTCGCTACGCGACCGAATACGCCTGGCAGAACGACGC
>JAKSCZ010000556.1 GCA_022360335.1 Pseudomonadota bacterium | reverse complement strand
ACGCGCCGTGCACCTGCAAGTGCTCGACACGGACTTCTACAACCGGCAGGGGGACTCCCGCCACCTGCGCACGGAGAAGATCTCGGCGCACCGCGGCACGATCACGGACCGCGACGGCGAACCGCTCGCGATCAGCACGCCCGTCGACTCCGTCTGGGCCGACCCGAAGCAGTTCGCGCCGGCCGTCGACGGCATTCCGAAACTGGCGCGCGTGCTCGGCGTCGATTCGCAAATGCTCATGCGGCGCATCACGCGCAGCATGGACAAGGAGTTCCTCTACCTGAAGCGTCACCTGAATCCGGAAAAGGCCGCCGAGGTGCTGGCGCTGAAGCTGCCCGGCATCGGCGTGCAACGCGAATACCGCCGTTATTACCCGGCCTCGGAAGTGACGGGCCACCTCGTCGGTTTCACCGATATCGACGATCAGGGCCAGGAGGGCCTCGAGCTCGCATTCAATCACTGGCTTGCCGGCGAGTCGGGCGCGAAGCGCGTCCTCAAGGACCGGCTCGGGCGATCGATCGAAAACGTTGCGAGCATCCGTCCGCCGCACCACGGCAAGGACCTCAGGACGAGTATCGACCTCAGACTGCAGTATCTGGCGTACCGCAGCCTGAAGTCCGCGATCCGTCAATACAATGCGCGCTCCGGCTCGATCGTCGTTCTCGACGTCGAGACGGGCGAGGTGCTGGCGATGGTCAACCAGCCGACCTACAACCCGAACGACCGCTCCCAGTTTGCAGCCGAGCGATATCGCAACCGGGCCGTCACGGATATCTTCGAGCCGGGTTCGAGTCTCAAACCGCTCGTCGTCGCCGCCGCGCTCGAAAGCGGCGAGTACCGCCCGTCGAGTATTGTCGACACCGCGCCGGGCTTCGTCGTCGTCGGGCGGAAAACCATCGAGGACACGCGCAACCTCGGGCGGGTCAGCCTGACGACGATACTCGCGCGCTCGTCCAACGTCGGCATCACCAAGCTGGCGATGACGCTGCAGCCGGACCAGCTCTGGGACACGATGACGCACTTCGGACTCGGCGAGCTGACCACCAGCGGGTTTCCCGGAGAGTCGGCCGGCATGCTGACCCACTACAGTAACTGGCGCCCCATCAGCCAGGCGACGCTCGCCTACGGCTACGGGGTGTCGGTCACGCCGCTCCAGCTGGCACAGGCTTACGCCGCGATCGGCAGCGGCGGCCGGATGCGCCCGGTCTCGCTCGTCGCGCTCGATCGGCCGCCCGAATCGAAACAGACCATCTCGCAGGACACGGCCGACGCGGTGCGCCGCATGCTCGAAGAAGTCGTGCGGCCGGGCGGCACCGGCACGAAGGCCGCCATCGACGGCTACCGCATCGCGGGCAAAACCGGTACGGCCTGGAAGTTCGCCTCGGGCGGCTATTCAGAGGACAAGTACATCTCGATCTTCGCCGGACTCGCCCCGGCCAGCGATCCGCAGCTGGCCAGCGTCGTCGTCATCGACGAGCCGGGCGGCGAACTCTACTACGGCAGCGACGTCGCGGCGCCCGTGTTCGCCGCGGTCATGTCCGAATCGCTGCGGCTGCTGGCCGTCGCGCCCGACGAGATACCGGCCCGGGACCCGGGCAGCGCGATCCAGGCGATGGCCGCACGGCCGGAGAAGCAATGAGCATGCCGGCCGAGAACACGATCACGGCACCGACGCTCGCCGGCCTTCTGCGGGGCTTCGCGGACGCGCCCGCGGTCGCGGTCCGCGGCATCGCGAGCGACAGCCGCGGGCTGCAGCCGGGTTTCCTGTTCCTCGCCGTCGCCGGCGCGACCCACCACGGTCTCGACTTCCTCGACGCCGCGCGCAAGGTCGGCGTTGCCGCCGTGGCCTGGGACGCATCGACGGGCGAGGCACCCGGGGACATCGGCGTGCCGACGATTGCCGTCGACGAGCTGGCCGGGAAGCTCGGCGCGATCGCCGATCGCTTCTACGGCAGCCCTTCGGACCGTCTCGAGGTCGTCGGCATCACCGGCACCAACGGCAAGACCACGGTCGCCTGGATGATCGCACAGGTCGCCGGACTCCTCGGCGAAAAGTGCGCCTATCTCGGTACGCTGGGGCACGGTGTCGGCGAAGTCCGGGGCGCCGGCGACATGACGACGCCGCCTGCGGTCGAGCTGCACGGACGGCTCGCGGAATTCGTCGATGCGGGCGCGAAACACGCCGCCGTCGAGGTTTCGTCGCATGCGCTGGCGCAAGGGCGCGTCGACGGCGTGCGTTTCGACACGGCGATCTTCACGAATCTGACGCGCGATCATCTCGATTACCACGCCGACATGCGCGAGTACTTCGAGACCAAGGCGCGCCTGTTCCTCGATCACGACCCTGCGATACACATCGTCAATGCCGATTCGGAATACGGCGAAGAGCTTGCCGCGGACTGCGGCCCGGAAACGGTGACCGTCTCGACGAATGTCGAACACATCCCGAACGGCAGGCCGTATCTGTTCGTCCGCTCGGTCGCCGCCACGGAGCGCGGCTCGGACGTCGGCTTCATCAGTTCATGGGGCGACGGCGCATTCGCGCTGCCGTTGCCGGGCGATTTCAATATCGCCAATGCCGTCCTGGCGCTGGCCTGGATGCTCAGGAAGGGCGTGCCGGTCGATACGGCCTGCGACCTCATGTCGCAGGTGCAGGCGCCGCCCGGAAGGATGCAGCGCGTGGGCGCGGCGAGGCCGGCCGTCTTCATCGACTACGCACATACGCCGGTCGCGCTCGACGGCGCGCTCGAGGCGCTGCGCGCGCACTGCCGCGGCAGACTCTGGTGCGTCTTCGGCTGCGGCGGCGACCGCGACGCCGGCAAGCGCCCGCAGATGGGCGAGACTGCAGAACGATGCAGCGATCACGTCGTCATTACGAGCGACAACCCGCGCGGCGAGGACGCCGGCGCCATCATCGACGACATCGTCGCCGGGCTCGCGCAGCCTGAGGACGCAGCGATCGTCGAAGACCGTGCCGCCGCGATCGCCTGGGCCGTCGGGCAGGCGGACGCCGGAGACACGGTCCTGATCGCGGGCAAGGGGCATGAAGACTACCAGGAGGCGAACGGCGAACGGACGCCGTTCTCCGATCGCGCGGTCGCGTCGCTGGCCCTTGACGCACGCGGGAGGCGCGCATGATTGCGAGTCTCTCGCAGGCGGCGGACGGCATGCAGGGCGTGCTGCGCGGCGACGACCGGGACTTCCGGGGCATCAGCACGGATACGCGCACGATTGGCGATGGAGAGCTGTTTTTCGCCCTGCACGGCCCGAACTTCGACGGCCGCGACTACGTCGGCGCAGCCCGGGAAAGCGGTGCGGCCGGCGCCGTCGTGGCGGCGCCGACCGACGACGCCATTCCCCAGATCGTCGTCGACGATAGCAGGGCCGCGCTCGGCCGGTTCGGCGCGGCGTGGCGCAACGCGCACGAGGCGACGGTCGTCGGCGTGACCGGGAGCAACGGCAAGACGACGCTCAAGGAGCTGATCGCCGCGTGTCTCGCGCGCAAGGCGGCCACGCTGGCGACGCACGGCAATCTCAACAACGACATCGGCGTGCCGCTGATGCTCGCGCGCATCGACGCCGCGCATCGCTACGCCGTACTCGAGATGGGCGCCAACCATGCGGGTGAGATTGCGTACCTGGTTTCGCTGGCAAGCCCCGAGGTCGTCGTCATCACGAACGCCGGTGCGGCGCACCTCGAAGGCTTCGGATCGATCGAGGGCGTGGCGAAGGCGAAAGGCGAAATCCTGCAGAACGGCCGGCGACCGGGCGTCGCGGTCCTCAACGCCGACGACGACTATTTCGATTACTGGTCGTCACTGGTTGCGGACGTGCGGCGCATCAGCTTCGGCTTCGGCGACGCAGCCGAGGTGCGCGCAGACCGCATCTCATCGCAGGCGACCGGATCGACGTTCACGTTGCACGTCGGCGGGGACGCGTGCCCCGTGTCGCTGCCGCTTGCGGGCGTGCACAACGTGCGCAACGCCTGCGCCGCCGCCGCCGTCGCGCACGCGCTCGGCATCGGTCTCGGCGACATCCGCGCGGGACTCGAGGGCGCCAGCCCGGTGGGCGGCCGCCTGAAGCCGCTGCGCGCCGCCGCCGGTGCGACGCTGTTCGACGACAGCTACAACGCCAATCCGGAGTCGGTCGTCGCGGCAGCGGGTTTCCTGTCGGCGCTCCCCGGACAGGGGTGGCTCGTGCTCGGCGACATGAAGGAACTCGGGGACGACGCGGCCGAGCTGCATCGCGAGGTCGGAGAAGCCGCGCGGGCCAGCGGCGTGAGCCGCCTGTTCGCGTACGGCGATCTCGCGAGTCACGCGGCCGCGGGGTTCGGCGAGCACGCCCGCCGCTACGCATCGCTCGAAGACCTGATCGACGAGCTCCGCGCCGGGCTCGACGCGGGCGTCAACGTGCTCGTCAAGGGCTCCCGCTCCATGCGTATGGAGCGTGTCGTCGATGCGCTGCGCGAGCCCGAAAACGTGAGACGGGAGACCTGACGATGCTGCTCTATCTCACGCAATACCTCGCGCAGTTCGAATCGGGCTTCAACGTCTTCGACTACCTGACGATGCGTGCCATCATGGGCGCGCTGACGGCGCTCGTCATCTCGTTCATCATCGGTCCGCGCATGATCAGGCGCCTCAAGGTCAACCAGCCCGGACAGCCCGTGCGCGAGGAAGGCCCCGAGACGCACCTGCTCAAGTCGGGCACGCCGACGATGGGCGGGACGCTGATCCTCGCGGCCATCTCGATCAGTACGGTCCTGTGGGCGAACCTCGAGAACGTCTTCGTCTGGATCGTCCTGTTCGTGACGCTGTCGTTCGGCGT
>JAKSCZ010000035.1 GCA_022360335.1 Pseudomonadota bacterium | reverse complement strand
TCCTGCCGGCTCTCGATTTACGCATCGAACCGCATGAAGACCATGTCCTGAGGTTCTCTTACGGCAGGAGCATCGCACGTCCCGACCTGAACGGACTGCGTCCGATCACTACCGTGAGCGATTACCGTCCGGGCACGGCGACTGCTTCTTCCGGTAATCCGGGCCTGAACCCGTACATTGCAGATAACTTCGACCTGTCCTGGGAGTACTACTACAACCAAGGGTCTTACGTGTCGGTGGCCTATTTCTTCAAGCAGGTCAACGACTACATCGGCACGGACGTCGTGCAGGACGTGCTCCTCGATGCGAACGGCGAACCGCTGAGAAACCCGGAAGGGCGTTTCGATCCGAACCTCATCCCTTCCGTACCGGTCCAAAGCGAGCCGGGCGATCCCGTCGCAATTTTCGATGTGACGCGGTTGGTCAACGGTGAAGAGCGCGACGTCGACGGATTCGAGCTGGCCATTCAGCATTTCTTCGGCGATACCGGATTCGGATTGCAGGCGAACTACACCGTTGTCGACAGCGATGCGGAGTTCGACGCCAACGAATTCGGCAGTCAGGCCATACTGATCGGGCTGAGCGATTCGTGGAACCTGGTGGGCTTCTACGAGAACGACCTGTTCTCGATTCGTGCCGCGGCCAACTGGCGCGACGAATTCCTGTTCGCCACCAATCAACTCAGGGCGACCAATGAGCCGGTCTATTTCGACGAGTACCTGCAGATCGATCTGAAGGCTTCGTGGAACATAAACGACACCCTGACGGCGAACTTCGAAGTGCTGAACCTGACCGGGGAAGATCAGCTCCAAACGGGTCGATACGCGAACCAGTTCCTGTACGAGAACGACCAGGACCCGAGATACAGCATTGGCCTGACGGGTAGATTCTAGACCCGTTGTCCTGCGAATTCGCAGATCGGTATGAACGCGGCCGCGCCCGAGTGCGCGGCCGCGGTCACTTCGGGCACACGAAATGAACGCCGGCGAACTCGGGAAGACTTTCGATCGTGACGGCTATGTCGTCGTCGAAGACTTTTTCGCGCCCGAACTCATGGACCGCATCGACGGCGTGATCCGCGGCTACTACGGCGACAACCCGGATTTCTGGCACAACGACGAGTTCCTCGAGAAGTCCTATACGGAGGTCGTGCCGTGGTTCCCGCAGCGCGAAGGCAACC
>JAKSCZ010000551.1 GCA_022360335.1 Pseudomonadota bacterium | reverse complement strand
CGAACGCGTCGTGTCGTCCCCGACACGCTCGAATTCGTTCTCCTGCAGTACCCGCAGCAGTTTGCCCTGCAATTCGATCGGAATCTCGCCGACCTCGTCGAGGAAGATCGTGCCGCCTTCGGCGAGCTGGAAACGGCCGATCCGGTCCCGGTGCGCGCCCGTGAACGCGCCTTTCACGTGACCGAAGAACTCGCTTTCGAAAAGCTCTTTCGGTATGGACGCGCAGTTGACCTTGACGAGCGGACCGTCCGCCCGCGGGCTCCGCGCGTGGATCTCGCGCGCGACGAGTTCCTTGCCGACGCCCGACTCGCCCTGCAGCAACACCGTCGCCGGCGTTTCGGCCACGGCCTCGATGCGTTTCAACATGCGCCGCAGCGCCTGGCTCGTGCCGACGATACGTCCGAAATTGAGCGCCACGTTGACCTCTTCGCGCAGGTAATCGCGCTCGCGCTCGAGTTCCTCGCGAAGCCGTGCGTTCTCCGCGAGCGTGCGGCGCAACTCCCGCTCGGCCCGGTTGCGCGCGGTGACGTCCTTGGAGGCCACGAGCATTCGATCGACGTTGCCGTCCTCGTCGCGGCGCGAGATTGCCGACATGACGAGGTCGATCGTCGTACCCTGCTTCGTGACCATCTGGCGTTCGAGATTCTGGAAGTCGCCCCCGCCGATCAGCTTCTGCAAGCCGCCGTCGGCGTACTTGCGCTGGTCCGCGACGCTCATGAAATCCGTGATCGGGCGACCGAGAACTTCCTCCCTCGTAAACCCGAGTTTGCCGAGCCAGTGATCCGTCACCGTGACGATCAGCCCGTCACCGTCGACCGTATGCAGCATCGCCGGCGTCGAGCGATACAGCGCCCGGTACTTGAAGTTGGCCTTCGCCTGGTCGGAGACTTCCGAGTACATCGCAACCGTGCGCAGGAATTCGCCTTCGCGATCGTATTCTACGAACGCATTGGTGATGCACTCGACGACCTCGCCCGAAGACGTGACGAGGCCGACCGGCTTGTTTTCGAGTTTGCCCCGCCGCCTGAGCGCGGGCCGCAGCTCACCGGTGATCCGCAGCGCGGTCTCCGGCGTCGCAAAGTCTTCGGGCTTGCGGCCGACCATGTCCTCGAGCGCATAGCCGAGGCGCTCGAGCATCGCATCGTTGACGTCGAGGTAGGTGCCGTCTTCGGCGATCGACGTCGTCATGACCGGCGCCTTGCGGAACAGCCACTCGTAGTCGTCCTGGGTGATCATGCGGGAGAGAATACACGAAATTTCGTAAATCGTGTCACGTATTTTCGTAATTTACGGTTTTTCGTAATTCAGGGTGTCGGCCCAACAGGCTGTTTTGAAAGGTTTTTTCAATTTGGCACGACTTGTGCATTAGACAGGGCAAAGACGGCGGAGACGCCGATCACAGCATTGGATACGAGGAATCGAACATGAAATTCAGCAACATCGAAAACCGGCTCGCCGCCGTCGCTGCAGTCATCGTGCTGCTCGGCGTGTCGTTCGCCGCCGAGGACGCACTCGCCGGCCCGAGCGCACTTGATTCTGCGCAGGCGGGCCGCATCTCTCATCCGGAGGCGGGCCCAAAGTAACCCCTCCCCGGAATCCCCCTTCCGGTAATGCGCCGGCCAGGCATCTCTCCCCCCTGACATCCTGGCGGGCCGCACCGGAAACCGAGCCGGATCGGATCCGGCAAAACGGACCAGGACGGTCCGGCGGCATTCCCCCTGCCGCGAACGACTCAGGCGCCGGTTCTCCGGCGCCTTTTTTATACAGGGATGTATTTATGTCGCGGAGCACAGGGATGTGCGAGAGCGACGTTATACAGGGATGTATTTATGTCGCGGAGCACAGGGATGTGCGGGGGCGGCGTTGCTAATCCGGCGTCACGCGGCCGCGATGCCCTTCGGCGCGCTCGGACAGGTCCTTCGAGCCGCGCGTGCTGATGTACTCGCGAAGCTTGCGCAACCAGGCCCGCGCCCAGGCGAACTCGATACTCAGTATCACCAGCCCGACGGGAATGACGACGAGTGCGGGCCCGGGCGTGACGAGCATGACCACACCGATCAGCAGCACCGTTGCGCCGACGACGCCGATGACGATGCGCCGCGCCGCCTTGTAAGTGAGATGAACCGCTCGTTTTATCACATTACCGATCCTTCGCTTTCCGGGTCGCCTTGCCGTAGGCTTGGGCCGATGAGCCCCGGCCGAGTTCCCATTCTAACGATAATTATTGCCGGCTTTGTGACACCCGTGCGGGCCGATGACGGAATCGTCGTCGCAGCCCGGGAAGCGCACTCCACGGTGCGGCCGCGGGACGACGGTTCGCGCCCGATCGATCTGCCGGTGCTCGAATTCGCCTTGCGCGCCGTCATGCGATGCGCGGGGGAGGCGACGTCGCTGACACTCAGTGTCGCCGATACCTTCACGACACTCGATCGCGACCGCCTGGCCGGGAAGCGGGCGACCGATCTGATCCTGAGCGTCCCGGGCCGGCAGGTCGCGCTGGCCGCGAGCAGTCGCTTCTGCGTCGCGGACGACGAGGAGTCGGCGAACGAACTGCTCGTGCCCGCACTGGCGACGGCGCACGCATCGCTGCAGTGCGAACAGGACGGCGAACGCTCGGTGCATTTCGCGAGCGCGCCACTGCAGGCCAGGATCCGCTGCGCGCGCTCGCAGGAAGAAGTTCAGGAGTCGTCCGACGCGCCCGGCGACAGGTGACGCGACAGGAAATCGACGGTCTTCGCCCAGGCGTCCGTCGCCGCCCCGGCATTGTAATTGCGCCCGGTCGGGTTCGCGAAGGCGTGGTCGGCGCCCGCGTAAATATACACCTCGTAGTCTTTGCGCAGCCGCTCCAGCGCGTCGCGGAACGCGCGCACCCCTTCGACCGGGATGCCGCCGTCGGCCTCGCCGAACAGGCCCAGGATCGGCACGTTGACGGGGCGCAGGATGTCTTCGTCATCGGTAACGCGGCCATAGTAGATTACGGCGGCATCGAGGTCGTCGGGAAAGAGTTGCGCGGTGGCGAGAGACCACCCGCCCCCGAAACACCAGCCGAGCGAACCGATGCGGGGCGCGCCGGTGGATTCGAGGAACTCGTAGGCGGCGCGTATGTTCGCGTTCGCGGCTTCCGGATCCTCGGCGACCCGGAGCATCAGCTGCCGTGCATCCTCGCGGCTCTGCGCCGTCTTGCCGTCGTAGAGGTCCACGGCCAGCACCATGTAGCCTTCGCCGGCCAGGCGGTCGGCCATGGCGCGCACGTTGTCGTTCAGGCCCCACCATTCGTGGATGACGATGAGCGCCGGCAAGGGTTCGAACACGTCGGACGGCGCGGAAAAGTGACCGTAGACGAGCTGGTCGCCCGACTCCGCATAGGGGAGGCGCGGGTCCGAGACGACGGCTCGAGCCGGCGCAACTTCCGTCGCGGGGCTCGGCTCGGTCGTATCTTCGGCGTGCTCGCGCGCCATGGCCTCGACATTCTCACGAGCCGCCTCGGCCCCGGCCTGATCGACCGGTTCCGCCTCTCGTCCGCAGCCCGCCGACAACAAGACGACGGCGACAACCGCCGACCCGGCTTTTCGGAGCGTATCCATGAGCATGCGCTGGACCTGCTATCGCTTCGTTGCTCCTTAGTGTAATCCAATTTCCGCCCTTGTCCCTACCGGCACGGGAGCCGTCTCAATCGTCGTCTTCCCATTCTCTGAGCTTGCTCTTGTCGACCCGTTCCCATTGCTGTTCACTCAGGCGGTTCAGGCGTATGATTCTGGCGATCGTGTAGACGATGACGACGGCGACAAGACCGAGAATAAGGAGCAGTGTGGTCGGCATGCGGCTGCCTCCGCGGCGCGGTTCCGAGCCCAGCATAGCACCGGCGCGCCGCCGGTGAGCGACGAACGTTCCGTCTGGCGCCGCTCGCGCGACTTCGTCGCCGAAGCACTGCGCGACAACGAAGAGGACTACACCTCCGGTCCCCTGGGCCGCGCCCTCGGCCTGCTCGCGATCCCGATGATGCTGGAGATGGCGATGGAGTCGGTGTTCGCAGTCGTCGACATCGCCTTCGTCTCGCGGCTCGGCACGGCCGCCGTTGCCGCCGTCGGCATCACCGAAGCCCTGATCACCGTCCTGTACGCCGTCGCCATCGGCCTTGGCATGGGCGTCACGGCGATGGTGTCGCGGCGCATCGGCGCACACGAGGCGGAGGATGCCGCCAGAGTAACCGGACAATCCATCTGGGTCGGCCTGCTGCTGTCCGCCGGCATCGGCGTTCTCGGCGTCGTGTTCGCACGCGACCTGCTGACTCTCATGGGGGCGTCGGACGAGGTCATCGAGACGGGCGCCGGATTCACGGCCGTGCTGCTCGGCGGATGTTTCAGCATCATCTACCTGTTCCTCCTGAACGCGGCGTTTCGCGGGGCGGGCGATGCCGCCGTCGCGCTGCGCTCGCTGTGGCTCGCCAACGGCATCAACATCGTGCTCGATCCGTGTTTCATCTTCGGCCTCGGTCCGTTCCCGGAGATGGGCGTAACCGGGGCCGCCGTCGCCACGACGATCGGCCGGGGAATCGGG
>JAKSCZ010000245.1 GCA_022360335.1 Pseudomonadota bacterium | reverse complement strand
TCGAGATGCCGTTCGGGTACACGATATCGGTCGTCAACCCCTCGGGCTCGACGAAAATCCGGTGCGACGATCTGTCGGCGAAGCGCTGGACCTTGTCCTCGATCGACGGGCAGTAGCGCGGCCCGACGCCGTCGATGAGCCCCGAAAACACCGGCGACTCGTCGAGCGACGCACGGATGATGTCGTGCGTCCTTTCGGTCGTGCCCGTGACGAAGCAGGACACCTGCGCCGGGTGCTCGCGACGCGATCCGAGAAAGGAAAACACCGGCGTCGGCGCGTCGCCCGGCTGTTCCCGCATCCGTGCGTAGTCGAGCGAGCGGCCGTCGAGCCGCGGCGGCGTGCCGGTCTTCAGGCGCGCGACGCTGAACGGCATCTCCCGCAGGCGCCGGGCGAGCCGCACCGACGGCGGATCGCCGACGCGACCGCCGGGTTTCTCCGTCCTGCCGACGAGGATGCGGCCGCCGAGGAACGTGCCCGTGGTCAGCACGACGGCGCGCGACCGGTAATTGTCCCCGGACCCGGTCACGACGCCCGTGACGCGGTCGCCGGCGACGATGAGGTCGTCGACCGGGGCCTCGACGACCTCGAGATGCGGCTGTCCGAGGATCATGCCGCGGATCGTGCCGCGGTACAGCTCGCGATCGGCCTGGGCGCGCGTCGCGCGCACGGCCGGGCCTTTCGATGCGTTGAGCGTGCGGAACTGGATGCCGGCGCGATCGATCGCCCGCGCCATCGCGCCGCCGAGTGCGTCGATCTCCTTCGTCAGGTGCCCCTTGCCGATGCCGCCGACGGCCGGATTGCAGCTCATCTGGCCGAGCGTGTCGATGCGGTGCGTGACCAGCAGGGTCCGCGCACCCGAGCGCGCCGCAGCGAGGCTCGCTTCGGTACCGGCGTGACCGCCGCCGATCACTATGACGTCGTAATGCGCTGACATCGGGCGCGGGATTATACGAAACTTTACTATCCGCGGGGGTTTGTCCAAGATAGCGCGCTCGCCCGGGCAACAGGACGACAATGAACAGGAAACCCGCTCGTCACGCCGCGCCCGCCTTGCTGGCCGCCGTGGCCCTGTTCGGCGCGGCGAGCGCGCAGTCTCTCGAGCTCGAAGACTGCCGCATCGGCGCCGGGCCCGGCTTCCCGAGCATCAAGGCACGCTGCGCCACGATGCCGCGGCCGCTGAATCCCGAAGACCCGGACTCCCCCGTCATCGGCATCCGCGTCGCCGTCGTCGCCGCGCTCGACCTGAACCCCGAGCCCGATCCGGTCGTGCCGATCGCCGGCGGTCCGGGGCAGGGCTCGGTCGAATTCTACCTCCAGACGCGGGCCGCCTTCGAAAACTTAAGGCGCGATCGCGACATCCTGCTCGTCGACCAGCGCGGCACGGGCGAATCGGCGCGCATGGACTGCGACGTCGACGCCGACATCGTCCTGTACGAGACCGACTACTCGCTCGACGAAACGGTCGAATTCATGCGCGACTGCCTCGACGCGCTGCCGTACGATCCGCGCTATTTCACGACGAGCGTCGCGGTCACCGACCTCGAGGCGATACGCGAAGCGCTCGGCTACCCGGAACTGAACCTGTACGGCGTTTCTTACGGCTCGCGAGTCGCCCAGCATTTCGCGCGCCGTTTTCCCGATTCGACGCGCACGGTCGTCGTCGACGGTGTGCTTCCTCCGCAGATCGCGCTCGGCCCCGAGATCGCGACCGAATCTCAGAAGGCGGTCGACGGCGTCCTCGCGCGCTGTGCCGCGGACCCGGATTGCAACGAGCGCTTCCCGGGAATCGAGGATACCTTCGTCCGCGTCGTCTCGGAATTGCGGGCCGGCCCGGTCGAGGTCACCGTGCCGCACCCGAGTACGGGCCGCCCCGAAACGTTTTCGTTCGGGCCGGGGCAATTCGCCGGCG
>JAKSCZ010000119.1 GCA_022360335.1 Pseudomonadota bacterium | reverse complement strand
GCGATGCAGAGTGACAGCGCACGCATCTGGGACCTCGCTTTCGGCGAGCCCGTGCGCGCGATCGCCGTCAGCGAAAACGAAGCGCTGATCGGCCTGGATGCCGGTGCGCGGCACCTGGTCACGGCGACGCAGGACAGCGTCAACGTCTGGGACACGGCGACCGGGGACCGCATGCGCACCCTGTCCGTCGGCGCCGCGGGTTCGCGCGCTACCCTGACCGCCGGCGGGTCGCGGCTGTTCGTCGAGCATCGCGGCGACGTCGATACGCATTTCGAGCTCTGGGACATCGAGCAGGGCGTCGTGGCGTCCAGGCTGATCGTTGCGGGCGTCCCCGCGCTGGTCGCGGTCGACCCGACGGGTGCGCGAGTCGCCGTGGCGGACTACGACCGCGCGGTGCGTGTCTGGGATTTGTCGAGCGGCGCGCTGCTCGGCCAGATCGACCTGCCGTTGCAGTCGAGCGTGATCCGGATGGCCGCAGGCGGGGAAACGCTCGGCGCGGTGCACGGCCGGGCGGGGATTTCCTTGTGGAGCGTCGCCCGTCCCAGGAATCCGTTGCTCGAGGAGTTCGCGGACGGTGACTGGCAGCTGGTCTTCGCACCGTCGGGCGCCAGTGTGTTGGCCGGGCGGGCCGAAACGGGCTATCAGATCTATGCCAGCAGCGACGGACGGCTTGCCGGTCCCCCGATCGGCGTGCGCGGAGCCGCCGGGCCGAGTACATTGCTCGCATTCAGCGAGGACGAGAAGATCGTCTTCACGGGCAATCCGGGGGGCATGTCGCGATTCTGGCGGGCGACCGGCGTGCCGCCCGCCGCGGACGGCGGCGCGGGTGCCGGCGGGCATTCGCTCTGGCAACCGTCGGGCGACCGGATCGTTACGGCCCTGCCCGGCAACCGGGGAATCGTGATCGGCGACAACACGGGCCACGTTCACGTTCTGCCGGCCGGCGCCAGTCTGGATGACGTCCGGGCGTTGAGCGAGGATGTCAGCTTCCTCGGCCATACCGCGGAGGTTCGGATACTCGAAACGGATGCCGCCGGGCGCTTCGTCGCGAGTGCGGCGGCCGATAACAGCGTTCGGGTCTGGGACGTCGAGACGGGGCAACCGCTGCCCTACCTGCGGGAACTGGAAGGGGATCCGATACGGCGCCTGTCGTTCTCGCCGAGCGCGGCGCGGCTGGCGGTCCTCAGGGGGACGAACCTCGCCTTGCTCGAGGTGAGCGACGGCACGATCGCCGGCGAACTCGAACTTGGCGAGGTACACCGGAGCCTTGCCTTCGTGGACGACGACCGCCTGCTCGTCGGCAGCGACAGCGGCAGCCTGCGCCGGCTCCGGCGCGACGCGGACGGTAACTGGAGCATGCGGCGGATGTGGCAGGGGAAAAACGCCATCACACGGCTCGGCGTCTCGCCGCGCGGCGATCAGTTGGTGCTCGTCGACGCGTCGGGCACGGCCAGCCAGTTCGTCCTCGCCGAAGGGCGCATCGGCGAGCAGACGCTCACTCTGCCGGGGCCGATCGAAGAAGTCGCTTTCAATCGCGGCGGCTCGCGAGCTTATTTGAGGACGGCCCGCTGGACGCACCGCGCCAGCCTGTCGACCGACGGCCTGGTGTGGGTGGACAGCGTGTTTTCGCCGAAACCGCTCAACGGCGCGGGCATCGTATTCGGTCCACCGGACACCGATACGGCGAATCGTGCGTTCCTGCCGGCGGCACGCAACGGATTCGTCGAGATGGTCGAGTTGCCGTTTCCCGGGTCGTCGCACCCGGGCCTGTTCGGAGGTTCCCGGGAATTGCTCGCCGAGTGGCGACGGCGGCTCGGGTACGCCGCCGCGGAGACGCCCTAGCGTTCGTCGCCGCGCAGCGTTCTCACCAGCAGTTCGAGCTTTGCGGCCGTCACTTCCGACGGCGGTACCGGTTCGCCGAACGTGACGGGTACGCGTGCGAACAGACGCCCGGGAATCTTGCGCAACCCACCGTCGCGGCGGCGGCTGAACCAGCTGCCCCAGAGGCGCCCGAGTGCCGCGGGTACGACCGGTACCGGGCGTCTCGCGATGATTTTCTCGATACCGGGACGGAATCTCGCAATTTCGCCGTCTCGCGTGATCCCGCCTTCCGGGAAGATGCAGACGATGTTGCCCGCGGCGAGTTCGGCGTCGACCTTCTCGAACGCCTCGTTCATGATCTCGACGTCTTCACGCGCTCCGGCAATCGGGATGGTTCTCATCGTCCGGAAAAAGAAATTGAACAGCGGCAGCTGGAAGATCCTGTACCAGGCGACGAAACGCATCGGCCGGCGAACCGATCCCGTCAGGATCAACGGATCCATGTAGCTGACGTGATTGCAGACGACGACGGCGGGGCCCTTGTCCGGGATGTTCTCGAGCCCGGTCGGGCGGATGCGGTAGATGACGGTGATGATGAGCCACGCCAGGAAGCGCATCAGGAATTCGGGCAATAACGTGTAGATGTAAACGGCTACGACGGCGTTGAGGGCGGCGATGACGAGAAACAGCTCGGGAATCGAAAGCCCGGATCGCAGCAGCAGCATCGACATGACGGCCGCAGCGACCATGAACAGGGCATTGATGATGTTGTTGGCCGCGATGATGCGTGACAGGTGCTCGCGTTTCGAGCGTTTCTGGATGAGCGCATACAGCGGCACGCTGTAGAAGCCGCCGAAGACGCCGATCATGGCGAGATCGAACCAGATACGCAGCCCGCCCGGCCGCGACAGGAAGTCGGCAATCGTCTCGGCCGGCACGAGGTACGGGCCGGGGTGCGCATAATAGAGATCGACGGCGAACAGGCTCAGTCCGATCGAGCCGAACGGCACGAGCCCGAGTTCGATGCGATGTCCCGACAGGCGTTCGCAGAGGAGCGACCCGATACCGACTCCGATGGCGAACGCGGCCAGCAGGAAGGTCGTCACGGACTCGCTGCCGTTCAGTACGTCGAGCGTGTAGGCCGGGATCTGGATGGTCATCGCCGAACCGAAGAACCAGAACCATGAAATACCGAGGATCGACAGGAACACGCTGCGTTCTTCGCGCGCGAACCTCACGATATGCCAGGTTTCCCTCCACGCGTTCCAGTCGATCGTCAGCCCGGGGTCGACCGCGCGCGTCTGCGGAACCCGGCGGCTGGTCAGGAAGCCGGTGACGGCGACCAGGATCAGGCAGGCGCCGAGAACCGTCTGCCTGTCGAGCCCGAGGCCGCCCGCGACTTCGTCGCCCACGGCGATACCGCCGACGATGAGTCCCAGGACGATGGCGATGTACGTGCCGGATTCGACCAGCGCGTTGCCGCCGACGAGTTCGTCGTCGGCCAGTTGCTGCGGCAGGTAGGCGTACTTGACGGGACCGAACATCGTCGACTGGCAGCCCATCAGGAACAGCACGAACAGCAGCATCGCGTAGCTCTCCGAAATCAATGCGGCTGCGGCAAGCGTCATCAGAACGATCTCGAGCATCTTCACCCGCCGGATCAGCATCGACTTTTCGTACTTGTCGGCGAGTTGCCCGGCCGTCGCCGAGAACAGGAAAAATGGGAGAATGAACAGACCGGCCGCGCCGTTGGCCAGTGGCGTGTGGATCATACCGGCGACGATGGCGCCCTGGAAGGTGATCAGGATGACCAGGCCGTTGCGGAAGATATTGTCGTTGAGCGCGCCGAAGAACTGGGTCGCAAAGAACGGCGCGAATCGGCGCCGGCGCAGCAGGGAAAACTGGTTCGATCCCGACAAGGACGTCCTTCCGCGTGCAGGTCAGCGGGCACTATAGCGTGAAATCTCCGGCCCGCACGTCGAAACTGCGAACCCGGCCCGTTCAGCCGGTTTGAGCTTTGCTATTATCTGCGCTGCAGGGTGCTGAATTTTCTACCATTTAGTCACAGCGACGCCACGTTCATGAACAAGCCGCTGACAACGCTCCTGATCGGTGCCGCGACGCTGGCCGGCTGTCAGCCGGAGCCGCCGCCGGCGCGTACGGTCGACGAGTTCGTCGACAATCCGATTCTGCTCGAGGCGGTGATGGTGCGCTGCTCGCGGGATTCTTACGAGTACCGGTACGACGAGGAGTGCCGCAATGCGCGCGCCGCCGTCAGCACGATTCAGGCCAAAGAGGAAGAAGCGCGCCGCAAGGAGCTCGAAGCCCGCTCCGAGCGCAAGCGCGAGGCGCTGCGTCGGACGCGGCAAGCCGAGGCCGAAGCCCGTCGGCGGGCCGAGGAAGCCGAGCGCCTGCGCAAAGAGGCCGAATACCTCGCGCAATTCGGTGTCCTGCCGCCGGGCGAAGAAGATTCGGAAACGAACGACCTGCCCGAGGGCAACGTGCCGATTGCCGTGGTGCCCGAAACCGAATCGATGCCGCAGGCGACCGTGTCGCCGGGGAGTATTGCGCCTGCGACGCCGGGCGGCAACGCACCGACCGTCCGGACCGAGCCGGCAGAGGAAGAGCCGGGTACGGATTAGCCCCGGTCTGCCGGCATCGTGCGCACGTGCAGATCGCGCTGCGGGAACGGGATCTCGATCCTTTCGTCGTTGAACGCTTTGTAGACGGCGCAGTTGAGTTCGTGCTGCACGCGGCCGCGGTCGGCCGG
>JAKSCZ010000004.1 GCA_022360335.1 Pseudomonadota bacterium | reverse complement strand
CGGTCAACGGCAAGATCCGCGTCGACGACGGTGCGGCGATCGAGAAGGCCAAGACGGTCAACGGCAGTATCCGCATCGGGGACGACGTCAGGGCCCGGAACCTGTCGACGGTCAACGGGGCGGTCTCGGTCGGCGGGACGTCGAGCGTCGACGGCGGTATCGAGACGGTCAACGGCAGGATCACGCTGGAGCGGGGCGCTGCGGTCGGCGAGGACGTCGAGAACGTGAACGGGCGTATCGAATTGCACGGGGCCGAAATCGGCGGCGACCTGTCGACCGTCACCGGCGACGTCGTCCTGAACGACGGCTCGGTGCTGAAAGGCGATCTGGTCGTCGAAAAGCCGAACAGCTGGGGCTGGAAGAGCCGCAAGAATCGACGTAAGCCGCGCATCGTCATCGGTCCCGGATCGCGTGTACACGGCACGATCGAGCTCGAGCGCGAGGTGGAACTGTTCATCTCCGAATCCGCACAAGTCGGCGGCGTGTCCGGCGTCATGAGCATCGACGATGCGGTTCGTTTCAGCGGCGATTCGCCCTGACGCCGTCGTTCGGCATAGAATGAGCGGGTGGAAGATAACGCCGCTCAGCTACCCCTCTTCAGGGAAGCGGACGAGCCCGACATCGCGTCGGGCTTTTCTGTGCGCGAAAGCGCGCGGGCCCGGCGCCTGTCCGTCAAGGTCTATCCGCGGGGGCGGGTCGAGGTCGTGGTGCCCAGGCGGACCCGGCCGTCTGACGTAAGAGCGTTCGTCGAGGCTCATCGCGACTGGATCTGCAATGCGAGGGCCGCGTTTGCGGCGGAACACCCGCCCGAAGCTTTCGCGCTGCCGACGAGCGTTCGATTGCCCGCGATCGAGCGCAGCTACTGCGTACGCTATGAGCGCGATTCGGGCGGCGACACCGTACGCTACCGCGTCTCGGGCAATACGGTGATCCTTTCCGGAAGGACCCGCGACGAGGATCGATGTGTCGCCGCCTTGAAGCGCTGGATCGCTTCGCTCGCCAGGAAGGAATACCTGCCGCGACTGCGCGCACTGTCGGCGGAGACGGCCAATCCTTTTCGCAAGCTGCACGTGCGCGGCCAGAAGACGTGCTGGGGGAGTCGTTCGAGCACCGGCACGATCAGCCTCAACTACTGCCTCATGTTCCTGAGTCCCGCGCATCTGCGCTACGTCATGATTCACGAGCTCTGCCATGCCCGGCACATGAACCACTCGCGGCGTTTCTGGCGGCTCGTCGGGCGCTTCGAGCCCGGGTACCGGCGCCTCGACAGGGATCTGAACCACGGCTGGAAGTGCATCCCGGCTTGGCTGGGGACGTACTAGGGCCTGTGACGGGCCTGCCCGCGGGTCGTGCGGACAGGCCCGCCGGCGGCGTCAGAAATCGTAGCGCAAACCGAGTTGCAGCGACCGCCCGGGTAACGGGACCAGGTCCTTGAGGGGCGAGGCGTGCTGGCGGGCGTCCTCGTCGGACAGGTTGGTGCCGCGCAGGAAGACGAACAGGTCCGGGTCCTGAAACTTGTACGACAGCTCCGCGCTCAGCAGCGTATACGAGTCCGTGGGCAGCTCGTTCGCCGCCGTGTCGTCCTGGTCGGCGTGGAACGTCGCTTCTGCAGCTGCCTCGAAACCGTTTCGCGTGTAGTGCAGGCCGACGCCGTAGCGCAGCGGCGTTATGCGAGGCAGGTAGTCGCCGGTATCTTCGTCCTTGCCGTGGACATAGTCGGTGAACAGCCGGGTGTGCAGGTGGCCCGCGTCGGTGTCCAGCAATTCGATGCGCGCCTCTCCCTCGAACCCGTAGAGCCGGGCGTCGGTCTGCGCATACTCGAATACCTGTAACTCGTCCTCGACCTCGGCCGTAGGCCGCAGCACGATATAATCGCCGACGTCGTTCAGGAACGCGGTCACGACCCATTCGATGCGCTCGTTTTCGCCCCTGAGCGTCAGGTCGATGTTTGACGAGGTTTCCTTGTCGAAAAGCCCCATGCCCTGCGTTACGGCCCCGCGTTCGACCCGCTGCACGGCGATGTGCGCACCTTCTGCATACAGTTCGGCTGCGTTCGGATGTCGCTCGGTCAACGCGTAGTAGAGCGCCAGGCTGTGATTCTCGCCGAGCGACCGGACGAATCCCACGGAGGCGCCGAACGCGTTGTCGTCATAGCCCGGCAGGTTCGGCGCATCGATGGTCTGCTTTTCGAGTCGTGCGCTGGCCTGCAGGGTCCAGCGATCGTCCGGCTGCCATTCCTCGAACAGAAACAGACTCGTCTGTTGCGTCTTCGAGGGCGGTACGTACGCCTCGAGGCCTTCGGCCACGAAATCGACGTCCTTGTGCTGCAGGCCGATCGCTCCCTCGACGTTACCGAACGGGCGGTGCAGAAACTCCAGGCGCGTGTCGGTGCCTTCCGATTCGAATATCGTACCGACCTCGTCGCCTTCGAGTTCGACGTGTTCGTAGTCGTTGCGGGCGATTTTCAATCGCAAGCGTCCCATGTCCGCCAGCTCGTATTCGCCCTGCAGATCGATGCGGGTCCGTTCGAGGTCGACGCGTACGGCTTCTTCCTCCTCGTGTTCGTGCTCGTGTTCGTGTTCGGCTCCGCCTTCCTCTTCCCCGTGTTCCTCGTGATGATGGTGGCCCGGGATACCGTAGAGGTTGTCGTACCGGCTCAGCGAGATTCCGACAAAGCCGTTGTCGCCGATGAACGTCAGAGCGGCCGCGCCGCCCTCGGCTTCGCTCGAGGTGTTTTCGACGGTGCCGAACGCTTCTTCCTCGTCTTCGTGCTCTTCCTCCTCCCCATGTTCTTCGTGTTCTTCTTCTTCGAGGGCCCGCAAGCGCGCCGACTCCGCGAATCCCGGGATGTCGATGTCGTCGGTATCGCGCTGAAAGAAGTCGAGATGGAAGGCGATCGAGTCGGTGCCGAAAGCAAGCTCGCCCGCGGCGGCCTGTCGGCCGGTCGACGAGTCCGTGCCGAGGATCACGCGCCCGCCGAACGGCGCGTCGAGGCCGTCTTCGAGGATGCGGTTGTCGACGACGTTGACGAGGCCGCCGGCGGCGCCGCTGCCGTACAGCAGGGTCGCGGGGCCGCGGATGATCTCGACGCGTTCTGCAAGGATGCTGTCCACGCTCACGGCGTGGTCCTCGCTCAGCGCGGAAGCGTCCATCGCATCGAGTGCGTTGGACAATACCCGTATCCGTTCGCCGTACTGGCCGCGGATTACCGGGCGCGACGAGACCGGGCCGAAGTAGGTCGAGCTGACGCCCAGTTCGTGAGCCAGGGTCTCGCCCAGGCTGGCCGCCTGCCGTTTCGCCAGCTCGTCGCCGCCGATCACGGACGTGGGCTGCGCCAGCTCCTTGATCGTGCGGTCGAGCGGGATGCCCTCGACGACGATTTCGTCGACGGCGTGTTCATCGTATTCGTCGCCGCCGACGTCGGCGGCAGCTGCAATGGCGTGGGTACCCAGGCCCGCCGCCAGTAACGCGATCCATAAACGGCATCGCGCCGGGGAGTTCATGAGATGCATGGATTTCTCCGATTCTGTTCGTAGCTTCGGGTTCGGCTCGTCGAGCCGCCGGCGTTCGCGGCAGGTCGCCGCGATAGGTGCTGGACGAATCAGGAGAGGGGCGGGGCGCGGGACCGGTAGACCGTCGCGACGGGCCCCGGACGGGCCACGGCGCGAAGCGCGGCCACGGTGACGTGCGGCGCAAGCGGGATAACGACCGGCGGCGCATCCGAGACCGCGGTGTCGTCGAGATGGTTGTAGGCGCTGCACGTCTGGCAGAGCCTGACATCGTGTTCGACGGCATGCTGGAACTGGTGCGCCGCTGCAAAGACGTGCAGCAGCGCCAGGGCCACCAGAGCCGCGAATGCGGGCGCGTGGCACCGGTTTCTCGGCCTTGCCGGTGTTGACGACGAGTCAGGCATTCCCGGAACTTACGCTCCTGCAGATTCGGTTGCAACGGATTTGACTTGCTGCAGGATCAGAGTTCCGTGCCTCTCGACGGCAAGGAAACGCGGCCGGCCGCCGGCGGACCACGCCGGCCGAGCCCCGGCGCTAGTCGCCGAATGCCACCCGGATTCCGGCGTACGCGGCACGTCCCGGTGTGCGATAGCCGTACACCTGTTCGTAATCCGTATCCAGCAGGTTGCTGCCGCGTGCAAACAGCCGGACCGAATCGCTCACCTGCAATTGTGCGGTGACCTCGACGAGCCAGTGTCTGTCGAGGGTGACGACCTCCGGCGGATTCGGCCATGGCGGGAAGAACCTGTCGAAGCGGGTGCCGCCGTAATCGGCGGTCAGCGTGAGCCGGCCCCGGCCGGATGCGAAGCCGTAGTCGAACTGGGCGCTGCCCGCATGGCGCGGGCGGCGGAGTTCCGCGGCGCTGTCGGCGTCTTCCGAGTCCGTGTAGGTGTAGCCGAGCCTCACACCGACGCGTTCGGCAGGTTCCCACCGGAGGCCGAATTCCGCTCCGCTGCGGCGGCTCTTGCCGTCCGTGTTGATGGCCGTGCACGGTTGCGGCCAGGGGTTCGGGCAGTAGAAGCCGTCGATTTCGTCGTCGAGGTCCTGACGAAACAGGCTGACCTCCAGGCCGACGGCGCCGAATTGCCGGTCGATGCCGACGTCATAGGACGTCGAGCGCTCGGGTTCGAGATCGGGGTTGCCGACGAAGGATTGCGCAAAGAAGCCGAAGCGCTCGGTAAACGTCGGGTTCTTGAGTCCCGTGCCGATACCGGCCCGCAGCGTGGTCGCGTCGGCGAGACGCCAGGCGGCGGACAGACGCCCGGTCAGGGCGTCCCGAAAGTCGCTGTTGTCGTCGTAGCGGGCGCTCAGAAGCCACGTGAGCCGGTCGGTCGCACGGCCCTCGAAATCGGCGATCGCACTGGTGACGTCCATATCCTGGTCCTGGTTCGGGTCGTCGAAGAGGACCGGGCCGCGCTGCGAGAAACGGGTCGTCTCGTGCTCGAGCGCGAGCGACAAGCGGTTGACGCCGAGAGTGACGTCCGCCTGGTACGCCAATGTCGCCCGCTCCGACGACGAGGAGGATTCTTCGAGGCCGCCGACAAGATTGAGGTTCTCGCTGTCGAACCAGTGCACGCCGAGATGATGCCGGACGCGCGCATCGGCAGCGCCGGCCGTCATCCCGAGCTGCGCGTAGGTCTGCGTGGCGTCGGCCGCCACGTCCGAATCGGCCGGCAGCCCGGTGACGAAGAAGTCGACGGCATCGTACTGCGTGTAGGCGTCCACGACGCGGGCGCCCAGCCGAATCGTCAGCGAGTCGCTTGGCGTGAGGCGGGCATTGAGCGTGCCGGTCGTGACGTCCGAGTCGTCCTTTTCGCCGCCCGTGCGCGAAATGTTGCTGCCGTCGGTTGCCAGCCGTTCGATGCCGATGCCGACGGACCAGCCGTCGTCCCCGAAATTGCCCTTCAATGCGCCGTTCAACGTGTCCGCCGAACCGCTCTCCAGATAGGCGCCCCAGCCGGCGTCGGCGCCGCGCGTAATGACGTGCACCACGCCGCCGATCGCATCCGAGCCCCACAGGGCGCTCTGCGGTCCGCGGACGACTTCGATGCGTTCGACATCGGCGGCGGCGAGGTACTCCCACCGGAATTCGTCGCCGGAGGCCGGGTCGTTGGCCCGCACGCCGTCGATCAGTACGAGAACGTGGTTGGCCTCGGCGCCGCGAACCCGGACCTGCGTCTGTGAGCCGGCGACACCCGAGTGGCTGACGGCGAATCCCGGTACGGCGCGCAGCAGGTCGGAGACGTAGCGGACCTGGCGGCGCTCGATATCGTCGCGTGTGATGACCGTCACTGCGCTGCCGACGTCGCCTGTGGCGATCGGCGTGCGGGACCCCGTGACGATGATCGTGTCGAGCGACTCGTCCGCGGACGATGCGAGTACCGGCGACACGACGAAGCCGGCGCCGACGGCGGCCAGCATGGCGATAGCGTTTCTCATTTTCTCTCCCCCGCGTCTTCCCCGACGCGTGCGAAAGTGGGCTCGTCGCCGGGCCGGTCTCCGGACTCATGAGCGGCTGTCGCCGTGTCGGTCGCCTTCCCGCGCTTTGTGCGCAGTGGCCTGATGACCGACGAACTCATTTACCGTTGCGGGGGCAGTGACGGAATTGCTCAAGAAAAGCGCACCGTCTTCCCGATTAAACGCGCAGCGAGGAATCGCGTTGCGTCACCTGGCGAATTCGGGGAGGAGTGTGCCTCACCGGGGCGGTCTCCCGCAAGTTCTGCCGCAAGTTCTGCCGCGGAGAACCGCTCAGCCCTGGTCGAGGAGCTCGCGCAAATTGATGACGGCTGCGTTGGCGCGCGCCAGGTAGTTGGCCATGACGAGCGAATGATTGGCCGTCAGGCCATAGCCGCCGCCGTTCAGGACCATCGGGGAGCGCAGCGGTGCGAGGCTCGCTTCGAGTTCGCGGATGATCTGCCGTACGCTCGCCTCGGCATTCTTGTCCTCGAGGACGTGCGCGAAATCGAACTCGGCTGCACGGAAGAAGTGCACGAGCGCCCAGGCCGTGCCGCGCGCTTCGAAGAAGATGTTGTCCGTCTTCCACCAGGAGGTCCGGACGTCCACGGTGTCGGGCTGCGGGCCGGCCGCTTCGGCGGCCGCATCGCCTGCGAGGTCTTCGTTGATGCGCGTTCGGGCAACGCTGTTGCCGAGGCGGCGCGTCAGGCTGCCGAGCCGCTTCTCGACCTGGGAGAGCCATTCCCGAAGGTTGTCCGCCCGGGCGTAGAATACCGTCTCCGGGTCGCCGGCCGCGAGGCGGTCCCGGTAGCTGCGGAAATATGCGATGCCGTCGCGGTACTCGGACTCGGTCGTCGGAAACACCCAGGAGTTGTTGTCGTAGAAGAACTTCGGTGCGCCCTCGGCGACGTCCGGGTCCTCCTTCGACTGCGACTGACTGCGCGTATAGTCGTCGCGCATGACGCGGCCGAGGTCGCGTAACTGGTTGACGACGCCGAGCTCCCAGCTCGGGATGTTGTCGAGGAAGACGAACGGCGGGAGCTTGTCGTTGGTCAGGTATCCGCCGTTCTTCCCGAGCAGCGTTTCGCCCACACGGATCAGCGTATCGACCGTCGAATACCCGACGACGGCCGACTCCCGGTCGGCGTGCCGGTTGACCCAGAAGACGTCGGGCACGCGTGAGGCCCAGATGCCGATGCCGATCATCATCAGCAGCACGACGCCCACGCTCCAGGCCGCGATTCTCGTCCATTTGCCCGTTGCAAGAATGTTCGCTGCAGATCGTTCCATTGCATCCACCTGGAATTGGGTGCCAGTCACCTTATTTCGGGTCCAGATTTAGACTCGAAATAAGGTGACTGGCACCGTATTAGAGGGCG
>JAKSCZ010000030.1 GCA_022360335.1 Pseudomonadota bacterium | reverse complement strand
GGCGGATCCGGCCCGATACGTAGGTTGCCGGCGGGATTGCCGCGGCACGGACGAGTTCGGTCAGGTCGACATAGTCCGTGAAGTTGATCCGCGTCGTTCGCGGCAAGGTCTCGACGACGCGGCCATTGGCCGTTTCGAGCTGCAGCGACAGTACGTCGACCGTGTAGTTGACGAAATCGCCGTCGTCGTCGGTAAAGCCGATCAGAACGGTGCCGCATTCGGCGTACGTGCCCGCATCGTTCGGGTCGCATTCCGCGGCTGCGACGGGGCCGTCGACTGCGGTCGTCCCTGACCCGCCGCCGCAGGCTGCCAGGAACAGTGCGGCCGTGAACGAAAATCCTCCGATAGCGAGTTTCATGGCAATCTCCTTGTGCGCAATGTCTCGACTTAGGGCTATAACGGCGCTCGCGACGATCGGTTGACGCCGCCGCAAGGACTCCCGTGCAGTTACTTAAAAACAGCAACTTAGCTTGTATTCCTTAGCTAACATGTCAAAATGAGGACCCGTAATGACGCATTCGTCCGATACCACGACCGCCACGGGAATCCGCCGTCGCAAACCGCGGGCCGGGGAACGCACCCGCGGCACGGTCGATGCCATGCAGACCAAGTTCGCGGTCGGCGTCCAGAATCTCGATCACGTCCGCTACCTCGAGCAACTGCAGGCCAATGTCGACGAACTGCCCGACGCGGCCGGCGCCGATGCCGCGTTTATCGCGCTGATCGGCGAGGACGGCGCATCGATCGAGACCGTGCTGTCGTCCAGTACCGGTTTTGCGGGCTGCAGGCCCGACCGGCTCGCCGGTGAGCGCCTCGACGACTGGCAGTGGCTGCGTGACCGGCTCGGACACCTCCGGGTCATCGAGGTTGCGGACACGCTGGACGGTCCCGGGCCCGCGCAGGACGATCTGGAACGCCTCAACGAACTGCACATCGGTGCGGCGTTGATCATCGGTTTCTCCGTCCACGACGAAATCGCCGGGTTTCTCGGAGTTGCGAACGAGCGCGCCGTCGATAGCTGGGACGCGGACCTGCACCTGCTCATGAAGCTGTTCGGGTCGTCGCTTGCGGTCGGACTCGCGCGCGTGCGCGACCAGGAAATCCTGACGGAACTGCAGGAGCGCAATGCGCTGGTCGCGATGACGGCCAACGACGGCATCTGGGATTTCGACGGCGAGTCGAAGCGCATCAACCTGTCGCGCCGCTGGAAGACGATGCTCGGGTACGACCCGGACGACGGTGACGTCATGCTCGACTGGTACAACCTCGTACACCCCGACGACATCGCGCGGGTCCAGGCCCGTATGCGTGAGCATCTCGAGGGGAAGGTGCCGTTGTTCGAGTCCGTGCACCGAATGCGCCACCAGAGCGGCGACTGGCGGTGGATGAAGAGCCGGGCGCGGTGCGTACTCGACGGCAACGGGCGACTGGTCCGGCTGCTCGGCGTCGAAGTCGACATCACCGAGCGCAAGCTCTACGAGGATGCGCTGTTCCGGGAGAAGGAGAGCGCGCAGATCACGCTGCAGTCGATCGGCGACGGCGTCATCACGACGGATTCGAAGTGCGCCGTCGAATACGTCAATCCGGTCGCCGAGGAACTGACGGGGTGGAAGGTCGACGACGCGAGCGGGCGGCCGATCGACGAGATGTTCCGCGGCTTTCACGAGGAAACCTGCGAGCCGCTGGAGAACCCGTTGGCCGTCGCCATGCGCAGGGATCGTGCGATCAAATCCGTCCGTCCTACCTTGTTGATCCGGCGCGACGGCAACGAACTCTACATCGAGAGTACGGCGTCCCCGATACGCGACGGCAAGGGCGCCGTGACGGGCGGCGTGCTCGTCTTCCACGACGTGTCCGAGTCGCGCGACCTCAACCGTCGCCTGAGCTATCACGCGAGTCACGACATCCTGACGGGCCTGGTCAACCGCGCCGAGTTCGAGAACCGGGTCGAGCGGGCGCTGAAGAGCGCCAGGGCGCGCGAGACGTCGTATGCGCTGCTGTACCTCGACCTCGACCAGTTCAAGATCGTCAACGATTCCTGCGGCCACAGCGCCGGCGACGCCTTGCTGGGGCAGCTCGGTACGCTGCTGAAGTCCAAGATCCGCTGGCGCGACACGCTGGCCCGCCTCGGCGGCGACGAGTTCGGCGTGCTGCTCGAGAGTTGTACGCTCGACGAGGCCATGAATACCGCCGAGACGCTGCGCATGGCGATCGGCGACTACAAATTCGTCTGGGAAGAACGAACGTTCCGGCTTGGGGTGAGTATCGGCGTCGTGCCGATTACGGCCGACAACGAAGACGTCGCGGCGCTGTTGACCGCGGCGGACAGTGCGTGCGCGGCCGCCAAGGAAGCCGGCCGCAATCGCATCCACAGTTTCCAGGAGAACGACATCGATCTCATGCGCCGCCGGCGCGAGTTGCAATGGGCGGCGCGTATCAACAACGCGCTCGAGGAGAACCGCTTCGAGTTGTTCCGGCAGACGATCCAGCCACTGCAGGCCGACGAGGAGGGCGCGCATTACGAGATCCTGCTGCGCATGCGCGACGAGAACGGCGGCATCATCTCGCCGGGGCTGTTTATCGAGGCCGCCGAACGTTACGGCATTACGCCGAAGATCGACCGTTGGGTGATTCGCAGCGCGTTCCGCTGGCTGGTCTCCGAGGCGGACGAGCGCGAGCGGCTGTCGCTGTGCTCGATCAATCTGTCCGGGCAGAGCCTCGGCGACGAGAAATTTCTGCCGTTCGTCGTGGACCAGTTCCAGATGAGCGGTATCGACGCTACGAGGATCTGTTTCGAGATCACCGAGACGGCGGCCATCGCGAGTTACTCGCAGGCCAACCGTTTCATCAACGCGCTGAAGGAACTCGGCTGCAAGTTCGCGCTCGACGATTTCGGCACCGGCCTGTCGTCATTCGGATACCTCAAGCACTTCCCCGTGGACTTCCTCAAAATCGACGGCAGCTTCGTCAAGGAGATACTGCATGATCCGATCGACCGCGAGATGGTACGTTCGATTAATGAAATCGGTCACCTTACGGGCAAGCAGACGATTGCCGAGTTCGCGGAAAACGACGAGATCATCACGATGCTGCGGGGCATGGGCATCGACTACGCGCAGGGGTATGGCGTATCCGAACCCAAGCGGGTGACGCGGGCCGTGGCGTAAGAGATAAGGGACAGTTACCTTATCTCCTCCTGGCCGTATCGGCAGACTAGCGCCTCACGGAGATAAGGTAACTGTCCCTTATCTCCTGTTTTTCTAGTCGATCCTGAACAACATCGACAAATCGACTGCATCGACGTTCTTGGTCAGCGCGCCCGTCGAGACGTAGTCCACGCCGGTTCCGGCGATGTCACGGATCGTCTCCAGCGTCACGTTGCCCGACGCCTCGAGCTCGGCGGCGACGTAGCCGTAGCTGCGGTTCGTTTCCACCGCCTGCCGAAGCTCGTCGAGGGAGAAGTTGTCGAGAAGTATGCGCCGGGCGCCCGCGTCGAGGGCCTCGCACAACTCGTCGTGGTTTTCCACCTCGACCTCGATCGGCACGTCGGCGTGCCGCTCGGCCGCGCATCGAAGTGCGGCCGCGATGCCGCCCGCAGCCTTGATGTGGTTCTCCTTGATAAGGATCGCGTCGAAGAGCCCGGCACGGTGATTGTGGCCGCCGCCGCACGCAACGGCGTATTTCTGGGCGAGGCGCAAACCGGGGATGGTCTTGCGCGTGTCGAGCAGCCTGGCGCCGGTTCCCCCCATGGCTTCGACGTACGCCGCCGTCGTCGTCGCCGTCGCCGAGAGCGTCTGCAGGAAATTCAGCGCCGTGCGCTCACCGGTCAGCAGCGGCCGCGCCGCTCCGACCAGTTTGCAGACGACGTCATCGGTCTCCGTGCGTTCGCCGTCACCGACGTACCAGTCGACGACGACCGCTTCGTCGAGTTGGCGGAAGACTTCGTTGACCCATGCCTCGCCGCACAGGACGAGCGACTGGCGTGCAATGACCTGCGCGCCGACGACGGCGTCCGCGTCGACGAGGGATGCCGTAATGTCACCGGCCCCGACGTCCTCGGCAAGCGCTGCCGCGACGACGGGGCCGATGGACGCTTTCGTTCGCTCGTCCAGCAAGTGCCGTTACATGAACCAGCCGTGGCCCGGGCCGACCATGCTCATGAGCATCGGCACGGACATGAGCGTGTTCGAACGCGAGGCGAGAAACGCGACGTTCTTGGCCCTGGCGACTTCGTCGGCGCTCGCCTCGACGATGCCGAGGACTTTCTTCTGGTTCGGCCAGATCAGGACCCACACGTTGAACAGCATGATCGTGCCGAGCCAGGCCCCGACGCCGATCATCGTCGAGTAGGAGCTGGCGCCTTCCATGAGACCGAGCGTGAACGCATGGTGCAGCTGGCCGACGAGATACAGGATTCCCGCGCCGGAGAGCCACGTGACGAGCGCGCCCCAGCGGAACCACCACAGGGCGCGCGGCGCGACGTATTTCGAGATTCCGGCGGGCCCGGGGCCCCCTTCGTCGCTCGCGGCTTCGCCGAGCGCGGGGACCTGTACGAAATTGAAGTAGTAGAGCAGTCCGATCCACGTGATGCCGGCGAATACGTGCAGCCACACGACCAGCGATTTGGCCTGGCCGGTCGCCACGGTCTCGCCGGGCATGAACAGCATGATCAGGATAGCGAGGACAAGGCCGGCGGTCAGCGTGCCGCCGATACTCTTCAATGGGTTCATGATTGGTCTTCTCCGAGACTATTTCTGGGTATTTTCCGGATGGTCAACGGGAATTCGGCACCCGGCAGGCCGTCGGTATTATAGAGATGAAGCACCCGAAAGGCGAAAAATACGGGTACAATGCCGCCCTCGCCCGGAGGTCGACGATGCGTTTGTGCGCCATTCTTCTTGCCGCGATTCTGGTATCGGCTTGCACCGCCCTGATGGTCGGGGGTGCGGGGGTGGTCGGCTATCAGCTGGGCAAGGACGAGCGGCCGGCCGCTGTCGTGGCGTCGGATTCCGCGATTACGACCAGGATCAAGGCCAAACACGCCGCCGACTCGATCGTCAGCGTGTTCGACGTCAGCGTGCGAACCTACGAAGGCGCGGTGACGCTGACCGGTACCGTCGGCAGCATCGCCGCGCGCGAGCAGGCGGCCTTGCTGGCGCGGGAGACGAACGGGGTCGAGACGGTCGACAACCGGATTATCGTAGAGGACAACAGTCAATGAGCGTCAGGGAACGCATCGAAGAGCAACTCGGCTCGCACGAGGTTTTGCTGTACATGAAGGGTACGCCCGACTTCCCGCAATGCGGGTTCTCGGGCCAGGCGGTCGCGGCGTTGAATGCCGTCGGCAAACCGTACGCGTTCGTCAACATCTTCGAGGACCCGGAGATTCGCGAGGGCCTCAAGGAATACTCGGACTGGCCGACGTTCCCGCAGCTCTACGTCAAAGGCGAACTCATCGGCGGCAGCGACATCATGGTCGAGATGTACCAGTCCGGAGAGTTGAAGGAGCTGCTGGACCCATCGTAGGAGCGGCTTCAGCCGCGAAGCGTTCGGCGCCGTTCGGGCCTGAAGGCCCTCCTACTGTTGCACCCATCGTAGGAGCGGCTTCAGCCGCGAAGCGTTCGGGCACCGTTCGGGCCTGAGGCCCTCCTACTGTTGCACCCATTGTAGGAGCGGCTTCAGCCGCGAAGCGTTTGGGCACCGTTCGGCACCGTTCGGCGCCGTTCGGGCCTGAAGGCCCTCCTACGGGCCCTCCTACGGATCGTCAAGGCTGCGGCGGCGCGTTCCTCAGCGCTTCTTCGAAGACGTCCCGGTAGCGGTTCACCGCATCGCAGAACAGGTCCGCGGTCACCTCGGCATCGTAGGACGCCGAGTGCGCCTGCGTCTCGTCCCAGCCGAGGCCCGCCGCAATCGCGGCACGCGCGAGGACCGTCTGTCCGTACGCGACTCCGCACAGAGTGGCCGTGTCGAAGCAACTGAACGGGTGAAACGGGTTACGTTTGATCCCCGTGCGCGCGACGGCCTCGTTGAGGAATCCCAGGTCGAAGTGGGCGTTGTGGCCGACGAGTACGGCACGCGAGCAGCGGTTGTCGCGGATCGCCCGCCGTACCTCCCGGAACGTTCGTTGCAGCGCATCGCGTTCATCGATTGCGGGACGCAGCGGGTGTTCGGGATCGATGCCGTTGACGGCGAGCGAGGCCTCTTCGAGGTTTGCGCCTTCGAACGGTTTGACGTGGTAGCGGATCGTCTCGCTGCGCGTCATCGCACCGTCCTCGTCGAGCTCGAGCAGCACGGCCGCAATCTCGAGTAACGCGTCCGTCTTGGCGTTGAATCCGCCCGTCTCGACGTCGACGACGACGGGCAGGAAACCGCGAAAACGGTCCGCCATTCCGATCTCGTCGGGCGCCGGGTGTCCTCTGCGTTCGATTCGCATGATTTCGGGGCCGGACTACAGCGACGCCTCGAACAGGTCCTCGTCGAGGATCGCAGCCATCGTGTATCGCACGCCGAATCCGGTGAACCTGGTCGCGACGTGCCCGAGTCCGCCCTCGTTGTCGCCTGCCGATAAATCCATGTGCACCCACGGAATGTCGTTGTCGACGAATTCGGCAAGAAAACTCGCGGCCAGGATATGATCGGCCGTGCCCTTGGCGGAACATTGCTGGAAATCCGCCGTATCGCTCTTGAGGTACTCCATGAACTCTTCGCCGATCGGGAAGGGCCAGACGCGCTCTCCGCTGTTGCGGCCGACGCGTTTCAATACGGGGTGCAGG
>JAKSCZ010000027.1 GCA_022360335.1 Pseudomonadota bacterium | reverse complement strand
TCGTACTCGAGCGAAACCTGGCCACCGAGATAGCGCATGTGCGTCTGGACCCCGCGCTTCTCGACGCACAGCCTGATTACGGCGCCCACGTGATCTTCGGGGACGAGAATGTTCGCCGCGATGATCGGCTCCCGCAGCTCCTCGATCTCGTTTGCCGGCGGCAGTTTGGAGGGGTTGTCGACCCGCAGCGTCTCGCCTTTCGTCGAGACGACTTCGAAGACGACGGTCGGCGCCGTCGTGATCAGCTCCAGGGCGTACTCGCGTTCGAGGCGCTCCTGCACGATCTCCATGTGCAGCATGCCGAGAAAACCGCAGCGGAAACCGAAACCGAGCGCCGCCGAGGTTTCCGGCTCGAAATGCAGTGCGGCGTCGTTGAGGCGCAGCTTCTTGAGCGCCTCGCGAAAGCTCTCGTAATCGTCCGAGTTGATCGGAAACAGTCCTGCGAAAACGCGCGGTTGCACCTGCTTGAAGCCGGGCAGGGCTTCCTCGCAGGGCCGGTGCGCCGAGGTCAGCGTATCGCCGACCGGTGCGCCGTCGATGTCCTTGATACCGGCGATCACGAAACCGACCTCGCCCGTCCCGAGTTCGTCGCGATCCTCCATCTTCGGCGTGTACACCCCGACGCGATCGGCGTTGTAGGAGACGCCCGTCGACATGACCGTTATCCTGGTTTTCTTCCGCAGGCGGCCGTTGACGACACGGACCAGCGAGACGACGCCCACGTAATTGTCGAACCACGAATCGACGATCAGGGCCTGCAAGGGAGCGTCCGGGTCGCCCGCGGGCGCCGGGATCCGTTCCACGAGACGTTCGAGCAGATCGCCGACGCCGGCGCCGGTCTTCGCACTGACGCGCACGGCGTCCTGCGCATCGATCCCGATGATGTCCTCGATCTCCGCCGCTACCTTGTCGGGATCCGCTGCCGGCAGGTCGATCTTGTTGAGTACCGGCAGCACCTCGAGTCCCTGGTCGATTGCCGTGATGCAGTTGGCCACGCTCTGCGCCTCGACGCCCTGCGCGGCGTCGACGACGAGCAATGCGCCTTCGCACGCCGCGAGCGACCGCGACACCTCGTAGGAAAAATCGACGTGGCCCGGCGTGTCGATGAAGTTCAGCCGGTAGGTCGCGCCGTCGTTCGCCGGGTAGTCGAGGGATACGCTCTGCGCCTTGATCGTGATACCGCGTTCGCGCTCGAGGTCCATCGAATCGAGCACCTGGTCGGCCATCTCGCGATCCGACAGGCCGCCGCAGCTCTGGATGAACCGGTCCGCCAGCGTCGATTTGCCGTGATCGATGTGGGCGATTATGGAAAAGTTGCGTATCTGTTTCATTTATAAGGAAAACATGAAAAGCACTTCGTGCCGCCCGGCGGAATCAGCGGCGAAGTATACCTGCAATCGC
>JAKSCZ010000290.1 GCA_022360335.1 Pseudomonadota bacterium | reverse complement strand
GCCGGCCGTGAAGTCGCCGCCGTTCTGGATCATGTGATTGCGCGCCAGGTCGTCCGTATGGCAACTCGAGCACACGGCCGTGTTCGGCGAAATTGCGACGTCGTCGAGCAGCGTCGACCGGTCGGCCCCGGCGTCGACCGACGTCGCGAGCACCTCGCCCGGATCGACCGGGAAGTAGGTGCCTTCGAGATGGCAGCCCTCGCAGTTGTTCAGGCGGCCCGGATACACGACATCGGTGTAGTCGTGCGCCGAGTTGCGGTAGCCGCAGACACCGACGTTGCCGGCGTGGATGCGGTGCACCATGCGCTTGAGGTCGATCGAGACGTCCTCGAGACCGAGCTCGGTATCGCATTCGGACGCGGCGACACGGCGGTTGACGTCGGTCGAGTTCGGGTTGTGGCAGGTCGCGCACAGCTCGGTGTTGCCGACCCGGTTGTCGCCGTGCAGCGCCAGCGTCTCGTGGCAGTCGTTGCACTTCTCGATAGCCACGACCTGGCGCCGCGGAACGGCCGACGGATCGTCGATCGCGAAGGCCAGGCTCGCGCCGACGACGGACAGCGATTCGAGGCCGTTGCCGAGGTCGACCTGCGGCCGGCCTTCGAGCGCGGCCGTGCCGGAGCCGCTGATGCCCGTCGGCAGCGCCTCGGAGGCCGCCTTCTCGAACACGTTGCCGCCGACGTTGACGGCGCCCGTCTTGAAGTCGATGACGATCGGGGCGAACGGCGCGCCGGAATCCGGGGCGCGGGCCAGGTCGCCGTTCGGGTCGACGTTACCGAAATCGTCGTTGTTCCAGGCGATGTCGACGCGCAGGCGCGAGCTGCCGACCTGGAACGGGCCGGTCGGGTCGTTCAGGTCGTAGGCGGTGCCGCCGGGGTTCGTCGCGTAGTCCGGATCCGTGGGGTTCAGGACGCGAATCCGCACCGTCGGCGTGTCGCCGGCCGCCGTGTTCGCCACCGAGACGACTTCGTACTCGAAGGCTTCGGCCGCGATCGCTTCGGGAATCCGGTGCACGAGTTCGACGCGATAGTCGCCGTCGAGGACCGTGGTCGCCGGACCGTGGCACGTGGCGCAATCCCGGTCGTCGAGGAATACCAGGCCGCCCCAGTGCAGCAGGCCGGGGTCGTTCCCGGAGGCATCCCAGTCGATCCAGTCGTGGCAGGAGCCGCAGGTCTCGCGGTTCTGCACGTCTTTCCAGTTGCCGGCTTCGGGCACCGTCGGATCGGATTCCTGATGGCAGGTCGTGCAGTTGCGCACGTCCTGCGTGAACTCGACGCCCTCGTACGGATGCGCGAAGCCGCCGTAACCGATGATCGTATAGCCGTTGGTCAGGTTCGAACCGAAGTGAATCTTGTGGACCATCTGCTTCATGTCCACGGTGCCGCCCCAGGCCTCGGTCGCCGTGTCCGGATCGATCGAGTACGGGTTGTGGCAGGTGACGCAGTATTCGACGTCGAAGCGCGCCTCGCCGTGCAGTTCGAGGTTGTCGTGGCACGCGTTGCAGGCGGCGTTGTTCACGATCAGGCGCGTGAACGTCGGCGAGCCGCCTGCGGGGACGAAGTCGTACGGTGCGTTGTTCGCCGGGATGTTGAACGGCAAAACGCGGTTGGTCCGGATCTCGAGGCCCAGCCGGTGCGTCTTGGCCGCATCGTACGTCGGGCCCGCCGGGTAGGCCGTCAGGGCGTTGGCGAACGTGTAGGTGTACGTGCCGTCGCCGTTGTCCGTGAAGGTGCCCGCGGTAGCCGATTCGTAGCCGGCCTGTACGTCGGGCGGATCGGTGCGGCCGTTGGTCGTATAGGCCTGCCATTCGCTCGAGGCGCCGACGGCCGGCGCCGGCGAGAGCTGGGCGATCACGAAGCCCACGGTATGGGTCGGAAGGCCCTTCAGGCCGAAGTCGAGTTCGTTGCTGAGCCGCAGCGTCACGGTCGGGGCGCCGCCGCCGGCCGGAATCGTAACATCCTGGATCTCGACGTCGATCCTTTCCGCCGTATCCCAGGGTACCGCCGTGCCCGTCGACGGTCCGGGCGTGCCGGGCGGTCCCGAAGGGCCTGACGGACCGGGATCGCCCGTGGGTCCCGGCGGACCGGACGGGCCCGTGGAGCCATCGCAGGCGAAGAGCAGTGCGCTGGCGAGCATGAGGCTGGCGATTCTCGTGGCGCGGCTGAACGAACGTCTCATGGTCATTCCCCTCGGTGGTGGCCAGAGCACGTCAGCGAGATACCGCCCTGACCGATTTGCCTGAATTCGCTGTCGCCGTTCACCTGCGCTTTAAGGAACGGCCTTGCCTAACAGAACTTGTAGCCAATAAAGGCGTTTATTCGTATCGCGACAACTACCTATGGTGCCGCGGCATGTCGCAGGCGGATTCGAGCCAGGCGGTAGGTACAATAATCGGGTGCCATTCCGGGCTACGAGGAGATTGCAATGAAACGCCAGGTTCTCTCTTTTTTCTCAGTACTTGCGATCGGCTTCCCGGCGCTTGCGGCCGCCGATCTGGACGCGTTGATGCAGGACTGCGACGGCTGCCATGGCGAAGGCGGCGTCAGCCAGTGGAGTGACATGCCGAGCATCGCCGGCCTCGGCGAGTTCGTGATTGTCGACGCCCTGTACGTCTATCAGGACGAGGCGCGCCCCTGTGCGGACTCCGAGTACCGGCTCGGCGACACGAGCCGTCCCGCCACGAATATGTGCGCCGCGGTCGCCGAGCTGAGCGAAGACGCTATCGACGCGCTGGCAGCCTCCTACGGGAACATGGACTGGGTCAAAGCCACGCAGCCGTTCGACGCCGAGCTTGCCGCCGCGGGCGAGGAAGTACACGACAGGCTATGCGATCGTTGCCACTCGGACGCCGGCACCAACCCCGATGACGAAGCCAGCATGCTCGGCGGGCAGCAGATGGATTACCTGCGCACCACGTTCGCCGAATACGCCGCCGGAACTCGCGGGCAGCCGAAGAAGATGAAACAGAAGATGGACGAGCTGTCGGCCGACGACGCCGAAGCGCTGGTCCACTACTACGGCAGCATTCAGTGACGAGCGCGGACGCCGCCGGTAGCGATACCGCCGGCCTGTTTGCCGCCATCGACGCCAAAGACGCCGCGTCCTTCGCCGCTTACCTGACCGAGGACGCGGTGTTTCGTTTCGGTTCGGCGCCTCCAGTACACGGTCGCGAGACGATCCGCGAAGCCGTCGACGGATTCTTCGCGACGATCGCGGGTTGCCGGCATACGATACGTAATTCCTTCCACAGCGCTGCGACGCGGGTCTGTGAGGGCGACGTGACCTACCGTCGCCACGACGGCTCGGAAGTTACCGTCCCGTTTGCGGATATCTTCGAGTACGAGGGCGACCTGATCGCCCACTACAAGATCTACATCGATATCAGTCCGCTCTACCCGGACTGACCCGGGCGGGGATCGATGCAAGCGGGTACACGGATTTGGCCGGTTTTGGCAGCCGCGATTCTGTGGACGCCCCTCGGTGCCGTCCAGGCGCAGGACGACGAGCGGTGCTACCGTTGTCACGACGATCCCGAGCTGACGGGATACCGGGGCGACGACGAGATCCCGATGTTCGTCGACGCGGAGGTCGTGGCGACGTCCGTCCATGCCGATCTCGCCTGCATCGACTGTCACGAGGACCTCGCCGGCTCCAGGCGGCGCAGACATGCCGAAGACCTGGAGGCGGTGGAATGCGCCGCCTGCCACCGGCGTGTAGCCAGGGAGCAGCGCAACAGCCTGCACGGCGCGGCGGAGGCCGCGGGCGACCCGATGGCGCCGGGCTGTGCGGACTGCCACGGCAAGCACGACGTCCTGACGTCTGCGGACCCCGATTCACCGACCGCGGTCATGAACATCCCGATGCTCTGCGGTACCTGCCACAAGGAAGGCACGCCGGTTACGGAGACGCACGAAATCTCGCAGGATTTCATCCTCGAGCACTATTCGATGAGTATCCACGGCGAGGGCCTCTTCCGGCAGGGGCTCACCGTCACCGCCGTCTGCACGTCCTGCCATACGGCGCACGATATCCGGCCGCATACCGATCCCAGGTCCAGCATCCACGCGGACAACGTGGCGGCGACCTGCGCGAACTGCCACGGACAGATCGAGAACGTCCACCGCAAGGTGATCGAGGGCCGCCTGTGGCGCGAAGACCCGGGACGGATTCCGACCTGTGTCGACTGCCATGCGCCCCACGAGATCCGTAACGTCTTCTATCCCGACGGACTCGCCGACAGGGACTGCCTGACCTGCCACGCCCGGCAGGACCTGACGATGATCCGCGACGGCGAGACCGTCAGCCTGTACGTCGACGAGCACGCCTTCGATGACTCGGCGCACTCGGAAACGGCCTGTGCCCAGTGCCACACGGGCGTATCGGTGTCGCACGAGCGTGCCTGCGAGACGATCGAGGCGCCCGTGGATTGCAGCATATGCCACGCCGAGCAGGTGACCGAGTACCGGGCCAGCACGCACGGAACGCTGTTCGCCGAGGGCGATCCGGACGCCCCGTCGTGCCAGGACTGTCACGCGAAACACGCCACCCTCGGCAAGGATTCGACCGACTCGCCGACCTACGCACGCAACGTGCCGCAGCTCTGCGGCGATTGTCATCGTGTCGGCGAGCAAGCCGCGGCGCGGATCGAATCCGGCGTGAGCGACATCGTCGGCAGCTACGAAGACAGCGTCCACGGGCGCGGGCTGTTCGAGAGCGGGCTCGTCGTAACCGCGACCTGTGCGGATTGTCACGGCGCCCATTCGGAATTGCCGCCCGAGGACCCGGATTCACCGGTCAACCCGAACAACATCGCCGGTACCTGCGGCGCCTGCCACCACGGCATCGAGGAACAGTTCCGGGCCAGCGTGCACTGGACCGAAGACCCGATCACCGAAGACGATCATCCGACCTGCGAGGACTGCCACGCCTCGCACACGATCATGCGGACCGAACAGGCCGGGTTCCGTGCGCTCATGATGGACCAGTGCGGCCGCTGCCATACGGATGAGACGGAGACGTTTTTCGACACGTTCCACGGCAAGGTCTCGCGTCTCGGCGGCGAAGGCGTGGCCAAGTGCTACGACTGCCACGGTACGCATGACATCCTGAGTCCAACCGATCCCGCCTCGCGGCTCGGCAGGGACAACGTCGTCGAGACCTGCGGCCAGTGCCACGAGGGCTCGCACCGGCAATTCGCGGGCTACCTGACGCACGCGACGCATCACGACCGCGATCGGTACCCGTACCTGTTCTGGTCCTTCTGGGGCATGACCGCGCTCCTGATCGGTACGCTGACGTTCGCCTTGCTGCATTCGTTCGCCTGGGTCGTTCGACTGTTCCTCAACCGCGACGAATGGCGGGCGCACAAAGCCCTCGCCCGGCAAAAGCGCAGCGGCAAGGTGTACCGGCGCTTCAGCCGCCTGCAGCGCGGTATGCACATCGCGATGATGATCAGCTTCCTGACGCTGGCCCTGACCGGCATGGCCCTCAAGTTCTCGTACATGGGCTGGGCGCAGGGCGTGTCCAGGCTGCTCGGGGGCTTCGAGAGCATGGGATTCCAGCACCGGGTGGCCGCGGTCGCCCTGTTGATCGTCGCCATCGTGCATTTCTACGACGTGATCAGCCGCAAGCGGAAGACGAAGGAAACCTGGCGGCAGGTCCTCACCGGGCCGAATTCGATCATCTTCAACGGGCGCGACCTGCGTGAGTTCATCCAGTCCGTCAAGTGGTTCTTCGGCTCCGGCGAGCGTCCCAACTACGGTCGCTACACGTACTGGGAGAAGTTCGATTACTTCGCGGTCGGCTGGGGTATCGTCATCATCGGCAGCACCGGCCTCGTGCTCTGGTTCCCCGAGCTGTTCACGCACATCGTGCCGGGCTGGGCCGTCAACGTCGCGACGATCATCCATAGCGACGAGGCGCTGCTCGCGACCGGCTTCATCTTCACGATCCACTTCTTCAATACGCACTTCCGTCCCGACAAGTTCCCGATGGACCCG
>JAKSCZ010000271.1 GCA_022360335.1 Pseudomonadota bacterium | reverse complement strand
GTCGCCGACGGTCACCTCGAGACGGCCGCTCAGGACGATGCCGCACTCCTCGCCCTCGTGCCTGATCTCGTGCCTGCCGGTACCCGCCCCGGGCTGGTAACACTCCTTGAGCATCTGGATCGACGCTGCGCCCAGTTTCGAGCCGACCTGGCGATAGGACACGCCGCCGTCGGCAATCTCGACGAGTTCGTCTGCGCGGAAGAACATCCGATCCGCGGCGAGAAACTCGTCCGCGAAAAACTCGGCGAGCGTCATCGGAATACCGTCGAGTATCCTTTTGAGCATGCTGACGGTCGGATTGAGCTTGCCGGCTTCGACCTGCGAGATGCTTGCATTGGCGACGCCGGACTGGCGCGCGAGCTGCCGCTGCGAGACCCCGAGGCGATGGCGGATGGCCCTGAGGCGGCCGCCGAGATTCTGCTCCATGTTGCTTCCCCGTGTTGTTTGTCTTAGTGAACATTTTGGCGCAGCGCTCTAACAAAAACAATTACTTAGACAGGGCAGCGTAACGGATTGTTTAACATCGCGCATCGGGCGTACACTGGGGAATTGCCGTTTCACACCGGAGGCCGGGGCATGAATGCCGTCGCCGAAAACCCCTACTGGATGCCGTTCACGGCGAACCGCGATTTCAACAGACGACCGCGTGTCATCGCGGGCGCCGCGGGGCACTGGTACACGACGTCCGACGGCACCCGCCTGTACGACACGTTCTCGGGACTCTGGACCTCGGGCCTGGGTCATTGTCATCCGAAGATCGTCGAGGCGGTGCAGAAGCAGGTGGCGACGCTCGACTACTGCATCACGTTTCAGGTCACCAACGACAAGGCGCTGGCGCTGGCGGACCGCGTGACCGGCATGGCGCCCGAAGGCATCGACCACTGCTTCTTCACGAATTCCGGTTCCGAGTCGGTCGACACGGCCCTGAAGATCGCGCTCGGCTACCATCGTGCCCGCGGCGAGGGGCACCGCAGCCGGCTGATCGGCCGCGAAAAGGGCTATCACGGCGTCAATTTCGGCGGCATGTCCGTCGGCGGCATGGTGCCGAATCGCAAGGCCTTCGGCACGACGCTGCTGCCGGGGGTCGATCACCTGCGCCACACGCTCGACATCGGGCGCAATGCGTTCTCGCGCGGGCTGCCCGAACACGGCCTCGAACTCGCCGACGACCTCGAGCGACTGTGTCAGCTGCACGACGGCAGCAATATCGCCGCCGTCATCGTCGAACCCGTGGCGGGTTCGGCCGGCGTCGTTCCGCCGCCGCCCGGCTATCTCGAGCGCCTGCGCGAGATCTGCGACCGGCACGGCATCCTGCTGATATTCGACGAGGTCATCGTCGCCTTCGGCCGGCTGGGCCACGCGTTCGGCGCGCAGCGTTTCAAGGTGACGCCCGACATCATCACGACGGCGAAAGGTCTGACCAACGGCGTGATCCCGATGGGCGCCGTACTCGTGCGCGACGAGATCTACGATGCCTACATGAACGGTCCGGAGCACATGGTCGAGCTCTTCCACGGCTATACGTACTCGGGTCACGCCGTCGCCGCCGCCGCGGGCCTCGCGACGATGGATGCATACGCGGAAGAGGGCACGTTCCAGCAGGCGCAGACCCTCGAGCCGCACTTCGAGGACCTGCTCCACTCGTTCGCCGGCCACGGCAAGGTCATCGACGTGCGCAACTTCGGACTCATGGGCGCGATCGAACTCGCCGCGCGTGACGGCGCGCCGGGTGCGCGCGGTCTCGAGGTCCACAAGCGATGCTTCTGGGAAGAGAATCTCGTCGTGCGCAACGGTATGGACATGCTGCAGTTCTCGCCGTTCCTCAACTCGGACCCCGATGAGATGGAGCGATCGTTCATGACGATCCGGCGCGTACTCGACGCGATCGACTAGACCCCGAACCCACAGAAACGACGGAGAAACCCATGAGCGCGACGCCCGCAGGCGAACTGGACCCGGCCGAGATCGTCGGCCACTTCATCAACAACGCCGAGGTTGCGGACGACAATCGCCCGCTGCCCGTCTCGAACCCTGCCACGGGCCGGACCGTCCGCCACGTCGCGATGGCGTCGCGGCGGACCGTCGAGGAGGCGATCACCGCTGCGCAGGCGGCCTTCCCCGCCTGGCGCAATACGCCGGCGGCGAAACGCGCGCGCGTCATGTTTCGCTTCAAGGAACTGCTCGAACGACATGCGGAGGAGATCTGCGCGGCCCTGACCGAAGAGCACGGCAAGGTATTCGACGATGCCATGGGCGAATTCGGCCGCGGTGTCGAAGTCGTCGACTATGCCTGCGGCATTCCGGAACTGCTGAAGGGCGAGTACAGTCGCAACGTAGGGCCCGGCATCGACAGCTGGTCGGATTTCCAGCCGCTGGGCGTCGTCGCCGGCATCACGCCGTTCAACTTCCCGGCGATGGTGCCCATGTGGATGTACCCCATAGCGATCGCCTGCGGCAATACCTTCGTGCTGAAACCGTCGGAGAAAGACCCGACGGCGCCCCTGATCTGCGCGCGCCTGCTCCGGGAGGCGGGCCTGCCGGACGGCGTGTTCAACGTCGTCAACGGCGACAAGGAGGCTGTCGATACCCTGCTGCACGACGATCGCGTACAGGCCGTCAGTTTCGTCGGATCGACGCCCGTCGCCGAGTACATCTACTCGACGGGTACCGCGAACGGCAAGCGCGTCCAGGCCCTGGGCGGCGCAAAGAACCACGCCGTCGTCATGCCGGACGCCGACGTCGGCAATGCCGTCAGTGCGCTGATGGGCGCGGCCTTCGGTTCCTGCGGCGAGCGTTGCATGGCCATCTCCGTTGCGGTCTGCGTCGGCGACGAAGTCGGCGACGAAGTCGTCGCGAAGCTCTCGGAGCAGATCGGCGATCTGCGGGTCGGCGACGGCATGGACACGTCCAGCCAGATGGGCCCACTCGTCACCAAGGACCACTTCGACAAGGTCCGGGCCTACGTCGATCTCGGCGTCGAAGAGGGTGCCAACCTCGTCTGCGACGGCAGGGCGCTGGTCGTCGAAGGGCGCGAAGAGGGTTTTTTCCTCGGCCCGTGCCTGTTCGACGGCGTGACGACGGACATGCGCATTTACAAAGAGGAGATATTCGGCCCGGTGCTGTGCGTCGTGCGCGCCGAATCCGAAGAGCAGGCCGTGCAGATGATCGACGGCCACGAGTACGGCAACGGCACCTGCATATTCACGCGTGACGGCGAAGCCGCCCGCTACTTCGCAGACAACGTCGACGTCGGCATGGTCGGCATCAACGTGCCGTTGCCGGTACCCGTCGCTTACCACAGTTTCGGCGGCTGGAAGCGCTCCCTGTTCGGCGACCTCTTCGCCTACGGTCCGGACGGCGTGCGTTTCTACACGCGCCGCAAGACGATCACCCAGCGCTGGCCGTCCGGCGGCGTGCGCGAAAAAGCGCAGTTCTCGTTCCCGGGACGCCAATGACGATCCTGCGGCCCCGGCGGCCACAGCGGGGCTATTCCGGGCTACAATCGCCGTATCACGACCGAACGCATGACGCAGACGCTCATCCGTTCCCTGACAGGAGACTAAGGCGACACTATGGACAACCGGAAGACTGCCGAATTCGTCGGCCAGATGTGGGACGACTCGATCGTTCCCGAGATCTCGGAGTACATCAAAGTCCCCAACAAATCGCCGCACTTCGATCCCGACTGGGAGGCGAACGGCCACATGGAAACGGCCGTGCAGATGCTCGAGGCCTGGT
>JAKSCZ010000171.1 GCA_022360335.1 Pseudomonadota bacterium | reverse complement strand
TCAACGCCGTCGTGCTCAACTACATGGCGCTGCACAACCAGGTCGGCGATTTCACCAACCTGTACACGAGCTTGGGAGTCGGCCACGGCCTCGGCACGGACCTCGACCGCTTCGTCGCCTTCCAGAACATCGTGGACGGCACCGTGCCCGCGGCCTAGACCCGGATAAATACGGTGTCAGTCACCCTATTTCCATCGCCCTATTTCCTTGGGGAAATAGGGCGATGGAAATAGGGTGACTGACACCGTATTCCTGCATAATTCTCCGGCATGACGACGTTGTCCCGATTCCTCGCCTGTCCGCGCTGCGACAAGACGCCGCTCGAGGATTCCGGCGACGGATATCGCTGCAAGGCCTGCGATGTCGATTTTCCGTCGATCGGGGGCATTCCGTGGATGTTCTCCGAGCCGCGGTCAGCGCTCGGCGAATGGCGCAACCGGCTGCAATTCGCGCTGCAGAAACTCGGGCACGAGATAGCCGGTCTCGAACGGGAGCTGGAAGACAAAGCACTGTCGCAGCTCGCACGCCACCGCGTCGAGCGCTACAGGAAATGCGTGGAATCGCATCGCCGCAAATTGCAGAAGCTGCTGCGGCCCGTCGACGTGCAGTCGCTGCAGGGAAACTACGAGAGCTACCTCGCGCTGCGGACGCGACTGCCCGTCGACCAGGGGCTCAATACCTACTACGCGAACGTCCACCGGGACTGGGGCTGGGGCGACGAGGAGAACGAGGCGTCGCTCGCTCAGGTCCGCGCCGTTCTCCGCGATCGTGCGGATCTCGGCAACGTCCTCGTGCTGGGCGCCGGCGCCGGACGTCTCGCCTACGACATCCACAGGTCGATGCAGTGTGCGTCGACGACCGCGCTGGATTTCAATCCGCTGCTGCTGCTCGTGGCTCGGGCCGTCACGACAGGTAAGCAGCTGAAGATGTACGAATTCCCGATCGCGCCGCTCGCGCTCGAGGACGACGCGGTTCTGCGCAAACTGGCCGCACCGTCCGCCGTCGACGGGAACTTCCGTCTCGTGCTCGCCGATGCGCTTCGTCCGCCGTTTGCGGAGAAGACCTTCGACACCGTCGTGACGCCCTGGCTCATCGACGTCGTCTCGGAGGACCTGCCGGTCTTTGCGGCACGCGTCAATCGCCTGCTGAGGAAACAGGGCCGATGGGTCAATTTCGGTTCCCTGGCGTTCTCATCGCAGAAGAAGGCGCGCTGCTACAGTCCCGAGGAGGTGAAAGCGATCGTCGCCGGGAGCGGTTTCTCGGACCCGTACGTCTCGCAGGCCACGATTCCGTATATGTGCTCGCCGGCCAGCCGCCACGGGCGCCGGGAACGGGTCTTTTCGTTCGCGGCGTACAAGGAGCGCGACGCCAGGAAACCGGAGCGCTGCCGGGCGCTGCCCGACTGGCTCGTCAAGGGCGACGATCCCGTGCCCGCGACGGCGTCGTTCCGGCAGCAGGCCATGACGACCCGGATCCACTCGTTCATCATGTCGCTGGTCGACGGCAAGCGCTCGATCAGCGACATGGCGGCCGTGCTCGAGAAACAGCGCCTGATGGGCCGGGAGGAAGCCGAGCCGGCGATTCGGACGTTCCTGACGAAAATGTACGACGACTCGCGGCGGCCCTCGGGTTTCCAGGGGTGAGGCACCGGGCCAGGTCCCATGATGAGTGACGCCATCCGTATCGACCGCTGGTTGTTCTTCTGCCGGTTCTTCAAGACGCGCGGCAAGGCGACGTCCGCGGTCACCGGAGGACACGTCAGGCTCAACGGTGAGCGCACCTCGCCCGGCGCGCGCGTCCGGATCGGCGATCGTATCGATCTCGTGCGCGAGCGCCTCGACTACTCGCTCGAAGTTACCGGTATCCCGGCGCGCCGCACCCCGGCATCCGAAGCGCGCACATGCTACGTCGAGGACGAGGGCACAGTCAGGAAGCGCGAACGGAAACTCGCCGCCCTGCGGCAGGACCGCAGGCTGATGCCCAAGACGGATGGCAGACCGGATAAGCATACGCGCCGCATGCTGCGAGTACGAAGGGGCAGGACATCCTAGACGCAAACGGCGGATTTCACGCCGCCGCAAAGCAGGCCAGGGATATTCCCCCGAACACCAGCCACGACAGGTGTCTTCCCCGGCTCGCGACAAGCGCAATCGCGCCGGTAATCCCGAATGTGAGGCCGATTATCGTCAGGAGCTCGGACCGCGACACGCCCGACGTATTTACCCGGGAAAGCAGTGCCGCAAAACCCAGCCACGCGACGCCGGTGATGTGCCAGGCGAATCTCAGCGTCTTGCGCGTGAAATCGTCGCTCCCGAAGAGCTTCGGCAGCGGCTGCCGGAACAGGCGTATCAAAATGTACCGCTCGCCGAGATACGAATGCGCGAGAGCGATGAACAGGACCAGCCCGATTGCGAGGGAGATCATAGACTAATCGAAAACCCGGTTCGTCCCAGTGTAGCACCCGCCCGCCAATTGAACCCGCCGTCGTCGCTGGCCGCCCCTTCTATGTGCAGCAGCAGACTTCTAACACAATGATATTTCTGGAAAATAATCCTGTAATACCTGCGGTGCTAGCATTAATCGTTTACCCGCCAGGACGCAACCCGATGACGAACTCGATCCGGCTTTCGCTGTTGCTGTCGCTGTCGATTGCGGCCTTCGGGGCCCGCGGCTCCGACTTCGACGTCCAGGCCTGGATCGACGAGCAGGTCGCCGCGAACGGCGTTTTGGCAGTGACTGCCGCCCATCTCGAAGACGGCCGGGTCCGTCACTATGCCGGCGGCTCGCTCGCACCCGGCAGCGACACCGCAGCCGATGAGAATACGCAGTTCGAGATCGGCTCGATCACGAAGGCGTTCACGAACCTGTTGCTCGCCGAGATGGTCGAAAAGGACCTGGTCGGCTACGAGACGACGATCGGCGAGCTGCTGGGCGACGATGTGAGCTTTGCAAATCCGGCCGTCGCCGACATTACCTTGATGCAGCTCGCGACCCACACCAGCGGGCTGGCCCGGCTTCCCGCCAACCTGCAGCCGACCGACCCGCTCGATCCCTACAAGGGCTACGACGAGGCAGCCGTACTGGCCGGTCTGGCGATGGCGCGCGACAAGCAGCCGCTCGGCAGACACTACAGCTATTCGAACTTCGGTGTGGGCGTACTCGGCTACCTGCTTGGCCGCGTCCACGGCGGCGGCTACACCGCGGCGATGCACGAACACGTGATCGGGCCGCTCGGGATGCACAACAGCGGATTCGATCGTGCCGATCATTCGGCCAAGGGGTTTCGCGATGGACAGGTCGTTCCCGACTGGTCACTGGACGTGCTGGCGGGCGCCGGTTCGCTGCGTTCGACAACGAGCGACCTGATGCACGTGGCGAGCATTCACCTGGGCGAGACGGAGAATCCCCTCGCGCACGATCTGGCCGCGGATCGCGACGTCATGAACGCGGCCGGAGGCTTCGACGTCACAAGGGTATGGCACGTGGGCGAGGCGGATGACGGCAGGATCTTCTGGCACAACGGCGGCACGGGCGGTTTCTGGAGCTTCTTCGGCTGGAAGCCGGCCGCGGGTGAAGCCGTCGCCATCCTCGTCAGCGGCGATCCCGACCCGACCGGGATCGGCCTGCAATGGCTCGGATACGTACCGACCGAGCCGCCTGCGACTGACGTCGACGAGACCCTGTTCGGCCAGTACGACATCAACCCCTCTTTCGGAATCGGTATCTACGAGATCGACGGCAGCTTGATTGGCCAGGCGTCCGGACAGCCGCCATTCGAGCTGTACGCCGTCGGCGACGACTGGTTTGCGATTGGCGTAGCGGATGGAAGCCTGCGCTTCGTGCGCGAAGACGGCCGGGTCGTCGCGCTGGAGCTCGCGCAGAACGGCACCGTTCAACGCGCCGACAGGACGGCCGATACGGCGGCGACGCTGGCACGCAAGGAAGTGGAAGTGCCGAGGGAGCAACTTGCGGCCTATGTCGGCGAGTACCCGGCTCAACAGCCGCCGATCACGTTCACGATTCGCCTGGCCGGGTCGGGCCTGGAGGCGCAGGTGTCCGGTCAGCCCTTCTACCCGATCTTCGCCAAAGGCGACGACCGGTTCTTCTACAAGGTCGTCGACGCCGAACTGCACTTCGAGCGAGACGCGGACAAAAACGTGGATGCGCTGGTCCTGCACCAGGGCGGCGCAGTAATACGTGCCGAGAAGTCCGACTAGCCCGTTCGGCGGCTGATGTAGTCGCCGATCTTCCCGATCGCGACACGGCTCTCCGGCATCTTGCCGACGAACAGCTGGAAGACGTGCCACATCCCGGGCCAGATCTCGAGCTCGACCTCGACGCCGGCCGCTTCGAGCTTGTCGGCAAAGCGGGTCGAATCGCTGAGCAGAATCTCGTCGTCGCCGGCGTGGATCAGCGCCGGCGGCAGGCCCGCGACGTTGGCGAACACGGGTGAGAGCAGCGGATTTCGCAGGTCGGCACCGGGACAGTAGTAACGAATGACGACGTGGATGTCCTCGGCGCGGAACCAGGGTTCCCGCTCCGCCCGGGTCGACACCGAATCGCCGCTCGCCGTCAGGTCGAGAAACGGCGACAGGAGAATCGCCGCGCGCGGCAGCGGCACGCCGTCGCGGCGCAGCTGCAGCATCGTTGCAACCGAGAGGCCGCCGCCGGCGGAATCGCCGCCGATGACGATATCGCCGGCCGAGTAGCCCTTCCCGAGCAGCGAACGATAGACGGCAACGGCGTCTTCGAGACCGGCCGGAAACGGATGCTCGGGTGCGAGCCGGTACTCGGGCAACACGGCCTCGATCCCCGCGGCCCGGGCGATGTGCGTGACGAGTTTGCGATGCGAATCGCAGCTGCCGAGTACGTAAGCGCCGCCGTGCAGGTAGAACAGCACCTTGCCGCCGACCGCCTCCTTCGGCCGATACCACTCCGCCGGCAGTCCTGCGATCGTCGTCTGTTCGATCGCAACGCCCGGGGCGGCCCGGACCAGTCGGCCGAGCATGTCGAGGCGCTTGCGCATTTTCGGCACGGGCGCGCCGGGAATGTCGATTCTGCGGATGTACCGGCCGGTCAGCCAGCGAATGAATCGCGCACGTCGGCTAATCGGCATCGGGGCTGCGGCATCAGCGCTCGAGGTACTGGAGCTTGTCCTTTACCTCGCGCCATTCGTCGGCGTCGTCGGGCGGGTCCTTCATCTCCGTGATGACGGGCCACTCCTGCGACAGTTCGGCGTTGATCTCGAGAAACTGCTCCTGTCCGGGCGGCAACTCGTCCTCGGAGTAGATGGCCTCCACCGGGCATTCGGGCTCACACAGCGTGCAGTCGATGCACTCGTCCGGATCGATAACGAGGAAGTTGGGACCCTCGTGGAAACAGTCCACGGGGCAGACCTCGACACAGTCCGTCAGTTTGCACTTTATACAGGCTTCGGTGACAACGAACGTCATGTGACGACCCTACAGATTTCGGACCGCGTACGCTATGCGAAGTCGGGCCGCTAATCAAGCCGGGACCCGCCGCTGCCGGCTCCCGCCAGCAGCCGCCATCTGTCACCCTCGTGCGACGCGACGCGTTCTTCCGCCAGCTTGATCAGGTGCGCGAGCAGCGAGCGCTCGGCGAGCGCGTACAGCTTCTCGTCGACGTCCCGGTAGACGTGCGGTACCAGCTCGTGCGTCGACAGGCCCGGGTGCTCGCGCAATGCCGCGACGACCCTGCGCTCGCGCTCGAGTCGATGGCCGATCAGCCAGTCGAGAACGCGCCCGGGATCGTCGATCAATTCGCCGTGCCCCGGTGCCAGCGCCGAGCACCCCATCGCCTTCACGCGGTGCAGCGACTCGAGGTACTGCTTCATCTTGCCGTCGGGCGGATCGAT
>JAKSCZ010000148.1 GCA_022360335.1 Pseudomonadota bacterium | reverse complement strand
GGCCCGAACGAAACTTTAGCCACGACCCTCCGGGCCTGAAGGCCCTCCCGCAGTGACGATGACAATCTGGTGTAGAGGAGCAGACAAATGAGCACAGTAGTGCGTTTTTTCCAGGAAGGTGGAGCGTTCATGATCCCCATCCTGCTGGTGTTCGGTACGGGCGTCGCAATCGCGATCGAGCGCTGGACGTACCTGACGATGTCGGGCGCCAGCAACCGGGCCCTTTGGAAGAAGATCGTGCCTTTCCTGAAAGCGGGCAACTTTCAGGAAGCGGCACAACACACGTCCAAATCCAAAGCCGCCATTGGCTCGATCCTGACCTACGGCCTGTATCGCGTGAAGTCGGCGCACCGTCGCGACGACATTGAGAAGGCGATGGAAGAGAGCCTGATGGAGGTGCTGCCGCGTCTTGAGAAGCGTACGCACTATATTGCGACGCTCGCGAATATCGCGACGCTGCTCGGCCTGCTGGGCACGATCATCGGCCTGATCAACGCGTTCACCGCCGTGTCGAACGCCAACCCGGCCGAGAAAGCGGACATGCTGTCGGCATCGATCTCGGTCGCGATGAACACGACCGCGTTCGGCCTGATGGCCGCCATTCCGCTGCTGCTGATTCACGCGTTGCTGCAGACCAAGACGAATGCGCTCGTGGACAGCCTCGAGATGGCATCCGTCAAGTTCCTGAACGCGGTAACCGAACGTCAGCTCAAAGCCGGAGCCTGAGTTATGATCCGCCGCCGGGGAGGCCGTCATCATCGCAACGATACGGCCGAACTCAACATCACGGCTTTCATGAACCTGATGGTGATTCTGGTTCCGTTCCTGCTGATCACCGCGGTGTTCTCGCGTTTGACGATTCTCGAATTGAATCTGCCAGGCTCCTCTACCGAGCCCGTGGACCCGCAGGACCAGACGTTCCGGCTCGAAATCATCGTGCGTCAGGACAAGATAGAAGTCGGCGATCGTAACCAGGGCCTCCTGGGCGTCTATCCCAACACGGAGGACGGTAGTTACGACTACCCGGCGCTGGCGGAAAAACTCGTTCAGCTGAAGGAGCGCTACCCGACCAAGACGGATGCGGCGATCCTGCTAGAGCAGGACATCGCTTACGACACGGTCGTGCAGGTCATGGACACCGTGCGCGTCGCCCGGGAAGTCGATGAGTTCGAGGGCAAGGTCGCTCGCACGGATCTGTTCCCCGATATATCGATCGGTGACGCACCCGTGCCGGACGGAGGCGCCTCGTAATGGTCAAGTCGGCACGCGCAAGACGCATGGAGAAACACCACAAGCGCAACAAGGGCGCCGGTGCTCTCAACCTCGTATCGCTGATGGACATCTTCACGATCCTCGTGTTCTTCCTGCTCGTGAACTCGTCCGACGTACAGACTCTGCCCAATGCCAGGGACATGTCGCTGCCCGAGTCGATCGCGGAGAAGAAGCCCGAGGAAAACGTCGTGGTGCTGATCGGCAAGACCGACATTCTCGTGCAGGGCAAGCCGGTTGCGAAGATCGAGGACGTCATGGCGACCGCCGGCAACGACATACCGGCGTTACGCGAAGCGTTGCTGTCGCAGAACGATCGTGTGTTACGGCGCGAGGCGAAAGACGACATCGCCGGTCGCGAGGTCACGATCATGGGGGACAAGGATATCCCGTACCGCCTGCTGAAGAAGGTCATGGCGACGTGCACGGCATCGGACTACGGACAGATCTCACTGGCCGTGCTGCAGAAGAGCTCGGACAAGCCGGACGACCTCCAGGCATCGCTGTGAAGCGATCGTAGAGATCAGGAGTCACGGAATTGGACTTACCGTTTTACAGAGAGTATGACCTGCCATGGACGACGGGCCGCGACCAGGAGCGCAGGTTCCGGCGTCTGCTCGGCATCGTTTTCCTGGTCTGCCTGGTCCTGAGTATCGTCTGGCCGTTCATTCCCGTTCCGGAGCCCGATCCCTTCGACGTCAAGGAGATTCCGCCGCGTATCGCACAGTTGCTGCTCGAGGAGGAGCCGCTGCCGCCGCCTCCGCCGGAGCCGGAACCCGAGATCGAAGAACCCGAGCCCGAGCAGGTCGTCGAGACGGAACCCGAACCCGAGCCGGAACCCGTCGTGGATCGTACCGAACAGGCGCGTGAAGAGGCTCAGGCGGCGCTGATGCCGTTCGCCGAAGATCTTGCCGACCTCGTGGATAAGGACCTCCTGGAGATCGCGGACGACCGGCCACTCAGCGCGTCGGTCGGCGAGGCCGAGCGAAACGAACGTTCGATGATTACGTCGAAAGCCGGCGTCGCGTCCGGCGGTATCAACACGGCGAACATGAGCCGCAACACCGGCGGATCCGGTATCGCCGGCCGCAACACGACCCGTGTTGCCAGCCCGGTTGCGGGTATCGGCCAGGCGGGGCCGGGCGCCAGCCGTTCCGGATCGAGCGGCAAGGCGTCCCGTTCCCGTGAAGAGATCGAACTCGTCTTCGACCGCAACAAGGGCGCGATCTTCGCGCTCTACAATCGTGCACTGCGGCAGGATCCGACACTTGAAGGCAAGCTCGTGCTGCGACTGACGATTGCTCCGAACGGAGCCGTCACGATGTGCGAAATCGTTTCCAGCGAACTGAACAACGCCGAACTCGAACGCAGGCTCGTGCAACGCATCAAGCTGTTCCGCTTCGAGGCAAAAGACGTCGAGGCCATCACGACGACCAAGCCGATCGACTTCTTCCCGGCATAATACGGTGTCAGTCACCTTATTTCGGGTCTAAAGGTGCCAGTCACCTTATTCCGAGTCTAAGGTGACTGGCACCTTTAGACCCGAAATAAGGTGACTGACACCGTATTGGCGGCTGTTATCATGGCGGGGCCATGACGACATCGATGCGATTTCCGGTGCTCTTGTTCGCCGTTCTTGCGACCCGGCCGCTCGTTGGCTCGGCCCAGGACGCCGCCGGCGAACTGATCGACCAGGCCGGTCTGCGGGAAGGCCCCGTCGCCATGCGGAACATCGAAGGGTGG
>JAKSCZ010000231.1 GCA_022360335.1 Pseudomonadota bacterium | reverse complement strand
GGGCCGTCGAGCCGCTGCAGATTGCAGTTGACGACGAATACGAGATTGTCGAGCTTCTCGCGCACCGGCATGGTAATCGCGCCCATCGACTCGGGCTCGTCCATCTCGCCGTCGCCGAGGAAACACCAGACCTTGCGGTCGCTCGGCTCGATCAGGCCGCGATGCTCCATGTAACGCATGAAGCGCGCCTGGTAGATCGCCATCATCGGACCGAGGCCCATCGAGACGGTCGGAAACTGCCAGAAGTCCGGCATCAGCCACGGGTGCGGGTACGACGACAGACCGCCCCCGCCGACTTCTTTGCGGAAGCGGTCGAGGTCGGATTCGGCCAGGCGGCCTTCCAGGAACGCGCGCGCGTAGATGCCCGGTGACGAATGTCCCTGGATGAAGACGAGATCGCCCTCCTGCCGGTCCGTGGCGCCCCGCCAGAAATGGTTGAAGCCGACCTCGTAGAGGGTCGCCGACGAGGCGTAGCTCGAGATATGTCCGCCGTACTCGGTGCTGATCCTGTTCGCATTGACGACCATGGCCATCGCGTTCCAGCGGATGTACGCCTCGACGCGTCGCTCGAGCGAGCGATCGCCGGGATATTCTGGCTGGCGCGCCGTGCCGATCGTGTTCAGATAGGCCGTGTTCGGGGTGTACGGTAGGTAGGCGCCCGAACGACGCGCGAAGTCGATCATCCGGTTCAGGAGAAAGTGCGCACGCTCCGGTCCATGCTGCGCGAGCACCGAGTCGATGGACTCGATCCACTCGCCGGTTTCGATCGGATCGATGTCGTCGAAGGGATTGAAACTGCTCATATTTTGCCTGCCGGACGCCAGCCCGGGATACCGGCGACTCTTGCGTGAAGTTACTGATGCGTCCTGCTAGGATGCCCGCATCCATGCGCCCGGCCGTGCGGGTCGCCGCTGGACGCGACATATTCGTGTTTTCAATCGCATGGGTCAAGCTTCGCGGGGAGAATCAGGTCGATGCAAAAAGTCACGCCCGAAACCAATGTTGTCCGTATCTATCAGAAACCCGGGCGCGTCGATGCCGGGGCGCTCGACAAGGTCGATCAGCTGCTGCTGATACTGCCCGCCAGGCCGACGAAGAGCGACTTCGGCGGCCTCCCGCAGGGCGCGAAGCTGCAGGCCGTGTACCGCAAACACGCCGCCGGTTCGACGCCGGCGTTCACCACCCGGCTCGGCAACAAACGGCAAACGCTCATCGTCGCCGGTACGCTCAAGGCGGATTCACCCACGTTCGACCAGCTGACGCTCGGCCGCAAGCTCGTTGCGGCCGCGACCGTGCAAAAGGCCGGCAGCCTCGGCATCTGCGCCGTCGGATTCGACGATGCGGCCCAGGCCCGAATCGTCGGCAACATGCTTGCCGCCGCCCTCGCCGCGGCGTTCAGGATGCCGGCTTACAAGAAAAAGCCCGAACCCGACAGGATCCGCAGCGTTCGCCTCGTCGGTCTCGCGGAGCGGCTCGATACGAGCCGCGTGGAAGCGGAAGCAAAAGGGAACAACCTCGCACGCTGGCTGACCGCGCTGCCTCCCAATCTGCTGGATGCAAACAACTACGCGTCGTTGACGCGCGAGCTGGCAAAAGACAATGGCTGGCAGTACAAGCGTTTCGGCACGAAGGATCTCGACCTGCTGGGCTGCGGCGCATTCCTGGCCGTCGCGCAGGGTAACGACAACGACAGCGCCTGTATCGTGCGCCTCCGATACCGGCCCGGCGCGAGGAACGCCAGGGCGGATCTCAGTCTCGTCGGCAAAGGCATCGTTTTCGATACCGGCGGGACGAACCTGAAGCCCTTCGAATACATGCTCGACATGCACGGCGACATGCAAGGCAGCGCCGTCGCGCTCGGCGCCTTTCTCGCGATCACCGAATTGCGGTTGCCGCTGGCCGTAGACTGCTGGCTGGCGATTACGGAGAACCGCACGGGACCGAACGCCTACAAGTCCCAGGACGTCGTCACCGCGGCGAACGGCAAGACCATTCAGACGATCCACACCGACGCCGAAGGACGCATGGCGCTGGCCGATGCACTCGTACTCGCAAGCCGCGACGAGCCCGGTCTCATCATGGACTACGCCACGCTGACCGGCAGCTGCGTACGTGCGCTGTCGACGCACTACTCGGGCGTGTTCACCAACCGGCCCGACCTGCACCCCGTATTGAAACGCGTCGGCCGCAACAGCGGAGAGCGCGTCTGGCCCTTCCCGATCGGCGAAGAGTTCATGGAGGACCTCAAGAGCGATACGGCGGACTTCCAGCAATGTTCCGCCAAGGGCGCGGCCGATCATATCCTCGCCGCGAGTTTTCTCGCCGAATTCGTCGAGAACGACATCCCGTGGGTGCACATGGATTTGTCGGCAAGCGACAACGAGGGCGGACTCGGGCACGTCGCGACCAGGTTCACCGGATTCGGCGTGCGATACACGATGGCTGCGATCCTCGACGAGGACCTGTTCAAGGCGTCGCTGTAGTCCGGCCCCGAAATCATGCGAATCGAACGGAGAGGACGCCAGGTGCCCGACGAGATCGGAATGGCGGACCGTTTTCGCGGTTTCCTGCCCGTCGTCGTCGACGTCGAGACGGGCGGATTCAACGCCAAGACGGACGCGTTACT
>JAKSCZ010000294.1 GCA_022360335.1 Pseudomonadota bacterium | reverse complement strand
GGCCGGCGCCAGTGCCCTGCACGCGGACGATTCCGTATGCATCGCCGAAAACGGCAGCGCCATGATCAGCATTTCTTCAACGATGTCCCGGGGCCGGAGCAACGGCTCCTCGAGTTCCCAGACCTCGTACTCGTCGTAACCCTCGACGCTCTCCTCGTACGCCAGCAGGAGCAACGCCGCCTCGACGTCGAGGGGCAGCCGAAACGGCTCCAGGCAGCGCTGGCAGACCGCGTCAACCACCGCGCCGGCACGGCAGGCGACCGTCGGCAGCGTCCGCCGCGCGTCGGCGAAGCCGAACCCGAGACGCCCCAAGACGGCGCTGTCGCGCCAGCCCGCACGAATTCTAGCAGCATCCAGCGCCGCAAGATCCGCCTCGATGATCACCGCGAGCCGTTCGAAATCGCTGATTTTACCAGCAATCTCAATTACTTGAGCTCCCGCCGCCCATTCGGCCGCGGGCCGGCGTTCGTGCAGCGGATTACCCATGGCGCGCGCATGATAAGGACCGTCGGGCCTCAAGTCAAAGCATCCGCAACGGAATTTTCGGTACCTGCCCGGAAACCGGGTACACTGTCGGGTGCGTGTCTTAAGGTTTTGATTTGTTTATGCAAAATCCGTCTGCACCCACGATCTGCCTGGCCTCCTCGTCACCGTACCGGCGCGGTCTGCTGGATCGCTTCCTGGATACCTACGAAGTGATGGACCCGGAGGTCGACGAGAGCAATGACGGCGGCCTCGCCGCGGACGATCTGGCGCGCCATCTCGCGCGCAGGAAAGCCGAAGCGATCGCCGTCAATGCGCGCGATGCACTGATCATCGGCGCAGACCAGCTCGCCGTCATGGATGACCGGGTGCTCGGAAAGCCCGGCGACCATTCGCGGGCCGTCGAGCAACTGCTCGCGGCATCCGGCAAGGTCGTCACGTTCCTGACCGCAGTCTGCATACTCGACCCCATCGGCCGGGCCCGCTACGAGCACACCGACAGGACGATCGTCCGCTTCCGGCAGTTCGACCGGCGCCTGGCCGAGGCCTATCTGCGCCTGGACGAGCCGTACGACTGTGCCGGCAGTTTCAAACTCGAAGGGGCCGGATTCCTGCTGTTCGAGGCCGTATCGACCGACGACCCGACGGCCCTGATCGGCCTGCCGATGATCTGGGTGTCGGACCGCTTGCTGGATCTCGGCTACCTGCTTCCCTAAAAGGTGTCAGTCACCTTATATCGAGTCTAAAGGTGACTGACACCCAATTATTCGCGGCTAAAGCCGCTCCTACTGTCGCGCTGTCGCGTTTTTTTTGCGGCGTCGCGCCTCGACCACGCCGATCTCGAGAAAGCGCTCCAGGTCGCCGGCCAGTGGCGCCGTGAAATGCCTGTCGTTGCCGCTGTCGTCTTCGAAGGCGATCGACTGCGCGTGCAGGAACAGGCGTTCGAGGCCGAACTCGCGCGCGAGGGCATTGGCCTCCTCGTCCCCGTAGCGCCGATCCCCGAGAATCGCGTGGCCGGCGTGCGCGAGATGTACGCGAATCTGGTGCGTACGGCCGGTCTCGGGATTGCAATGCAACAGGCTGTACACGCCGTAGGTCCTCGACAGGCTGACCCGCGTCCTCGCCGCCTTGCCCTTCCTGCTCACGATCACGTGGCGTTCGCCGCCCTTGCGATGCGTCACGAGCAGCGGCGAGTCGATGAGTTGCGCACCGTATTGCCAGTCGCCAACGACCAGCGCGAGGTAGTTTTTCCTGACCCGCCCCTCCCGGAACCGCTCGTGCAGATCGCGCAGCGCACTGCGCCGCTTTGCCATGACGAGACAGCCGGACGTCTCGCGATCCAGGCGATGCACGAGACCGAGGTCGCGGAGATCCGCCCGTGCGTGCCGCAGCAATTCGATCACCCCGTGGCTGATACCGCTCCCGCCGTGGACGGCCACACCGGCGGGCTTGTCGATCACGAGCAGGCGTTTGTCTTCGTAGAGCACGCGATCGAGCATGTCCGCCGACATCTTCGCAGCCGGCGGCGGCGGCGCCGTACCGATGCGCGCCGGGGGTATGCGCACCTCGTCGCCCACACGGAGTTTGTACTCGGCCCGGACCCTGCCGCCATTGACGCGCACCTCGCCGCGCCGCAGCAGCCGGTAAACGCGGCCTTTCGGTACGCCGGGCAGTTCGGTACGCAGAAAATTGTCGATCCGCTGTCCGGCACGATCGTCGCCGACCTTTACCTTGCGTACCCCGGTTCGCCGGGTGTTCGCCTCGGAAGGCAATTTTTCTTGCATTTTCTTTGCTTTAGCGAGCGGGAGGTGTGTTATATTACCGCCCGGAGCGGTTGCGGAATACCGTGAACCGGCCTCCACTCAACCGTTTTTTCGGTCTCGCGAGCCTGCGAGACCTGATTTCAGATGGCAGCAAGCACGGAATCCGGCCTGCGCCACAGCGGCAAGGCCGCAGGGAAATCATGCTGACAGTTTTTCCGGCCCTGACCACTCACGGTCGGGCCCACACAGAGATAGCGACTCTGCACGCCGACGCAATCCGGCGTCGCGCTTCGATGCATGAACTCCCCTGCGCCCGCCCGGCGCCCGGCCCCGTCGTGCTGTCCTCACAAAGACAAGTAGGACAACATGAAAAGAATGCTAATCAATGCAACTCAGCAAGAAGAGTTGCGCATGGCAATGGTCGACGGCCAGCGCCTGTACGATCTCAACATCGAAGCACCGGCTAGCGAACGCAAGAAAGCCAACATCTACAAAGGGACCATCACGCGCATCGAGCCCAGCCTCGAAGCAGCGTTCGTCAATTACGGCGCGGAGCGCCACGGCTTCCTGCCGCTGAAAGAGATCTCCAGCGAGTACTTCGTCGCCGACCACTCGGGCGGCAAACCCAACATCCGGGACGTCCTGAAAGAAGGTCAGGACATCGTCGTGCAGATCGACAAGGAGGAGCGCGGCAACAAGGGTGCGGCGCTGACGACCTACGTCAGTCTCGCCGGGCGCTTCATCGTTCTGAAACCGAACAAGTCGCGCTCCGGCGGCATCTCGCGTCGTATCGTCGGCGAGGACCGCGATCTTGCCAGGAAGTCACTGAAGGAGATCGAGGTCCCGGACGGCATGAGCGTCATCCTGCGCACGGCGGGTATCGATCGCAGTGCCGAGGAACTCGAGTGGGATCTCAACAACCTGCTCGCGATCTGGGAAGCGATCAAGACGGTCGTCGTGCAGCGGCCCTCCCCGTTCCTGATCTATCGCGAGAGCGATGCCGTCGTCCGCGCACTGCGCGATTACCTGACCAACGAGATCGGCGAGATCCTGATCGACGACGAAGCCGCGTTCAACGACGCGCGCGAATTCATCGACCAGGTGATGCCGCACAACCTGCGCAAGCTGAAACAGTATGCCGATCCGGTACCGCTTTTTACCCGCTATCAGATCGAGTCGCAGATCGAATCGGCGTTCGCTCATCAGGTGACACTGCCGTCCGGCGGCAGCGTGGTGATCGACCACACCGAGGCGCTGGTGTC
>JAKSCZ010000583.1 GCA_022360335.1 Pseudomonadota bacterium | reverse complement strand
GGCGCGCTGCGCGACGCGGATTCGGGCTACGTCGCGATAGCCAACCCGGAACTGGCGCCTTACGGGCGAGCAGCCGGAGAGTACCTTGCCGCCGCGGGCATCCGGGAGGAGGTCGCCCGGCGCCTCGTCTATGGCGAAAACGTCTCGCAGGCATTCGCCTACGCGGCGAGCGGCAATGCGATCGTTGCAATCGTCTCGCTGTCGCACAGCAAACGCCCCGGTGCGCGACGGCGCGCCGGATGCGTCCACGAAGTGCCCGCCGGGCTGCATGCGCCGATCGAACAGCAGGCGGTGCTGGTCAATCCGGACAGCGCGGCGGCGCGGCGGTTCCTGGCCTTCCTGAAATCGGCCCGGGCCCGGGCGCTGATCCGCGAAGCGGGGTTCGAGGTGCGCGAGTGAACGCCCTCGGCCCGTTGTGGCTGTCGGTGCAGCTGGCGTTCGTCACGATGCTGATACTCGTCGCCGCAGGCACGCCGATCGCGTGGTGGCTGTCGCGGACGCGCTCGCGTTGGAAGCCGCTCGCCCAGGCGATCGTCGCCATGCCGATCGTGCTGCCGCCGACGGTGCTCGGTTTCTACCTGTTGATACTGCTCGGACCGGATGGGGCGATCGGAAGCTGGTGGGTGCGGCTCACGGGCGATGCGCTGACGTTTTCGTTTACGGGTCTCGTCGTCGCATCGTGTATCTACAGCCTGCCATTCGCCGTCCAGCCGCTGCAGAACGCGTTCGAGGCGCTGCCCGACCCTTACCTCGAGCGGGCCTGGACGCTCGGTGCGACGAAACTCGATGCGTTCTTTTCGATCGCCGTACCGCTGTCGGTGCGCGGTTTCGTCAGCGGCGCCGTGCTCAGTTTCGCGCACACGCTCGGAGAGTTCGGCGTCGTCCTCATGGTCGGCGGCAACATCCCGGGCGAGACGCGCGTCGTGTCGATCGCCATCTACGACCACGTCGAAACGCTGAACTACGCGGCCGCGCACCGGCTGTCGCTTCTGCTCCTGGCGTTCGCGTTCGTCGTCCTCGTCGGGATGTTCGCCTTCGATCGTCGCTGGAGCGCCCGTTGATCCGCCTGCGGCACAGGGTCGAGAAAGGCGATTTTCGCCTCGACGGCGATATCGAGATACCGGATACCGGCGGCACGGGCGTGTTCGGCGAGTCGGGCTCGGGCAAGACGACCTTGCTGCGCTGTATTGCAGGGCTCGAGGGCGGCGGGGCCGCCGTGCACGAGCGCAACGTCGGCTTCGTGTTCCAGCAACCGACGCTGTTTCCGCATCTCGACGTCGGACGGAACATCGCGTACGGCGCAAGGCGCGCAAAGACGCGCCGCATGGAAACGGACCGGGTCGCGGCAATGCTCGGCATCGGGGGGCTGCTGGACCGGTATCCGCAATCGCTGTCGGGCGGCGAGGTGCAGCGCGTCGCGATCGCCGCCGCGCTCCTGCGTTCGCCGGACATCGTGCTCATGGACGAACCGCTGGCGTCGCTCGACCGGCCGCGAAAAGACGAGCTGTTGCCGTACATCGATCGTCTGCACGACGAGCTCTCGATCCCGGTCGTCTACGTCAGTCACGACATCGGCGAGATCAGCCGGCTCTGCGACCATCTCGTACTGCTGAGCCGCGGCCGTGTGGAGGCGAACGGCAGTCTCTTCGAGGTGCTGGCACGGGCCGATTCGCCGTTGCTGACGGGGCGCAACGCCGGCGTCGTGCTGTGGGCAACGCCGGTCGATCACGAAGACGGCCTCACGCGCTTCGACCTGGCCGACGGCGACATCTGGGTTCCGGGCGAATTCGAGACCAGCAGAAATCCGGTCAGGCTCAGGATCGCAGCGAGCGACGTCAGCATCGCGCGGGAGCGCGCCGCGCAGACGACGATCCTCAACGTACTGCGGGCGACCGTCGAAGACGTCCGAACCGTCGATGCCGCGATCTCGATCGTGCGCCTGCGGCTCGGCAACCAGGTCGTGCTGGCTCAGGTGACGAATCGATCGGTACGGCGGCTCGCCCTGAATCCCGGCGACCGCGTGTTTGCACAGGTCAAGTCCGTGACGGTCCGCCGCTAGGGAGATAAGGTAACTGTCCCTTATCTCCTACAGGCCCAGCCGGTCGCGGTACTCGGCCTCGAACTGTGCCTGCATCTTGTAGAAGGGACGCGGCGGGCTGCCTTCGAGCACGTCGGCGAGCAGGTTGAGATGCGTGTGCCAGCCGCCGCTGACGCTGAGCACGATGTCGGCCGTTCCGAGCCTGCGATGGGTGAGTACGAGTTTCACCTTGTCGCCCTGTTCGCTCAGCTCGTAACGGACCAGGGAGTTCTCGTCCTCGAATTCCCACGTGTGTTCGAGAAGCCGCGGCGGTTCGCACCGCGTGACCTCGCCGGTGAACGATAGCTTCTCGGGCATGTCCCGGTACTTTTCGGGCCGGGGAATGTCGTCGTCGCTGGACAGCGAGACGTTCTGAAAATGCATGTCGGCGTGCCCGCCGACGGTGTTTTCGACATCGCCGCCGCACAGCCACCGGGCGCGTTTGTCGCTCTCGGTCAGATAGCGCCAGACGCGTTCTACGGGTCCCGGAAGCAGGCGTTCGAATCTCACGCTGGCCTCGTCGAGCCGTTCGCCATAGTCGTTCATCGTCGTCTCCTTATCCGTCGGTTTCCTCGAGCAGTTGCTCGAGCCTGTCGAGCCGCCGCGGCCAGAAGTCGCGCAGCTTGCGGAGCCAGTTTTCGAATTCGTCGAGGCTGCCGTCGTTGAGCCGGTAGATTCGTCGCTGCGCGTCGGCCCGGGCGCTGACGATACCGGTGTCGCGCAGTACCTTGAGGTGCTGCGACACGGCGGGCCGGCTCATCTCGAACCTGCCGGCCAGCTGGCCGAACGAGGCTTCACCCGCGGCGAGCGTTTCGACGATGCGGCGGCGGGTAGGGTCGGCAAGGGCGGTGAAGGTGTCCATGCGGATATTTTAAGTAAATACTTAATTAAGTCAATACTTATTTTAAACCATGACGCGGCGGGCGGGACCTGCGGAACCGTGAAATTGACAGTGTAAAATTTTCTTTGTGAAATTCTGCAATTTCGCCGGGTAGACTGCGCACAGCGGGCGGGAAATCGGCCCGCGTCCTTAAGCTTTCGGACCAGAGGGAATGCCATGTCTCAGTATGCAGACGACATCCAGTCAGCCGCCGCCCTGATCGCCGGTAACGGCAGCGCCTGGGATGCCATCGACCCGGAATCCGTCGCGCGCATGAAGGCGCAGAACCGTTTCAGGACCGGCCTCGAGATCGCGAGGTACACGGCGAAGATCATGCGCGAGGACATGGCGCGCTACGACGCCGATCCGTCGCAGTACACGCAGTCGCTCGGC
>JAKSCZ010000647.1 GCA_022360335.1 Pseudomonadota bacterium | reverse complement strand
CGCCCGCCAGCCGATGTCCGACAGCAGACAGGCGGCGTGGCGCAGGCGCGCCTCCTCAGGGGTTTCGTCGAGACCGATCGCCTCCAGCACCATGCCCGTCCACGGCACCAGTTCGTCCACATGCTCGGGCGACCGCGAACGAAGGTAGGCCAGCTCCTCGCAGGCGGCGATCAGCGGATCACGGGCCTGTTCGGCGTCGCTCAGGAGGTCGTAGAGCAGCCCCTCGCGCATACCCAGCGCCGACATGACGATCCGATCGGGCTGCATGACCTCCACAAGTTCGCGGAGGACGACCGCGCCGAACGGCAGGAACGGCCTGCGCACGCGCGATATGGCATCGATGGAATCGACCGATTCGATAGCGCGGCGGGTCAGCATGGCGCAGAAATCGACCACCTCGTCGGGCGCCATCTCGTAGTGATGCATGATGTGGAGCGGATAGCCCTTCTGGCGCATGTGCAGCCGCGCCAGCGAGCGCCAGGTGCCGCCGATGGCGTAGAAGGTCCGGCGGCTGGAGGCCGCCAGAACCTTGGAACGGGACAGCACTTCGGCTGCGACCCGGGACGCTTTCTTGGTCGATCCCCCGGCCTTCTCCTGCAGGCGGATCACACCGAGGGCCGTCGTCTCGCCGGACCCGATCGAACGGTTGGCGACGCCGATGACCTCCAGGCTGCCGCCACCGAGGTCGCCGGCCACACCGTCGGGGTGCTGAAAGCCGGAGATGACGCCGAGCGCGCTGAGGCGCGCCTCGTCGCGCCCGCTGAGCACCGTCGCCGGACTCTGGACGATGCGTTCGACGGCCGCGATGAAGGCGGCGCCATTGCTGGCCTCGCGGACCGCGGCGGTCGCGAGCACGTGGAGGGAATCGACCTTCAGCGCCTCGGCAATCGCCGCAAACCGGCGGAGCGCCATCAGGGTCTCGTCGACCGCGGCCTCGTGGAGCTCGCCGCTCTCGCCCAGCCCCCGCGCCAGACCGCAGAGTTCCTTTTCGTTGAACAGTGGCGTCGCCGTCCGTGCCAGGTGCTCGTAGACGACCAGCCGCACCGAGTTGGAGCCGATATCGACAATCGCCACCGGCCCGGTGCCGTTGAGGCGACCCGGCGCGGCCATGAGGCTCAGCGGGCCCTCGGCCTCAGGACTTTCGCATGCGCCGCCGCCGG
>JAKSCZ010000472.1 GCA_022360335.1 Pseudomonadota bacterium | reverse complement strand
CGAGATGTAGGCGTGTCCGACGTTCAGCTCAGCGATCATTTCGCCGATCAGGTAGTTCAGATCCGCGCGGTGGGCTACGTGCCGGAGAAGAGGCCGATAGCGATCGCGCAGCGCGGCCCAGTCGTATCCGTGCATGTTCCGGACGTAAAAGTGATCGCGGTAGCGGCGCCAGACTTCGTCAAATATCTGTGCGTATTCCACAGAGCGCACCCGTCGCGCCGTCAGGCTGTCGAGATCGACTTTCTTGGCCTCCTGCTTATCCTTCTTGATGTCGAAGCGGTTGAGCGCATTCTGCTGGGCCACGACAACCTTGTTCGCCGACTCCGCGAGCGCATACCCGTCGACTTTCGTTGCGATCGCGAATACCTCCCTGTCCTCCAGGGAATAGGCGCGGAGCTCCCGGCCGGGCTCGATCTCGCGGCCGTAGAAGAACGCGGGGGAGGCAACGAAGAGCAAGTGTTTGCCGGTTGCCGACAGGTCGCCGAAATTGTCGAAGTCGATCGGTGCGCGGGCGACCCTGCCGGCCAGGCCGTCAAATTCGATGTCCACGTTCACCGCATCCGCTTTTTCGTCCTTGTTTTCGTCTTCGTCCCCGTCCTCCGGCAAGCCTTCCAGGTTCCGCGGGGCGAACGGATTCCCGGCCGTTGAAGTCAGCATGAGTGCATAGACGCCGGTGCTGCGATTGCTTGCGTAATTCCACTCCAGCAGATCGATCTGAGGAGCGAACATTCGATCCGATAAGAAATAGAGTTGTCCGCCGCCCGGCGCGAATACCGGGTTGTATGCGCTGAACATCTCATCGGTAACGCGTTGTGACTTTCCGTTTTTGCTGTCCCAGATATAAAGCGAACGATAGCCGTTCGGATTCTCCATGGAATACGTGAGCCAGCGCGAGTCGGGCGACCAGGAGAAATCGTGCCGGGGAAACCCGGGATCGTCTGCTACCTGTCGCTTGTTGCGGCCGTCGCTGTCGACCACGAAGATTCTCGCTTCCGCATCGCCGTAAGCGATGCTATTTCCATCCGGTGAAAACAGCGGGCTATAGAGTCGCGTTGCCGAGCCGGACGTTACTTGCGTCGCCGCGGTTTGCCGAAGGTGGTCGCCAAGGTATATTTCTTCTTCGCCGCTCGCATCGGATATCCAGGCAACGCGATCGCCCCTGGCGGACCAGGCGACTTCCCTGTCGTGAGCGCCGGCACTGTTGGTCAGGTTACGCGATACGCCGTGCTCGACGGGCACAGAAAATACTTCGCCCCTCGCGGCGGCGAGAACGCGCTCGCCGTTCGGACTTACGTCGAAGCTCTCGAGGTGTTCGGCCACCTTGACCCGTTCACCGAGTTCGAACCCGGTATCCGCGGGCACGTTGAATGCCAGCTGTCGGTCATCGCCGTTACGGACGTCGAGTATACGCAGCGCGCCATCCAGTTCGTAAACGATCCGATGCGACCCGTCGTCGCTCGCCCAGCGCACGTCGATTCCCTCGTGATGCGTGAGCTGGCGCGTTTGCCCGTTGTCCGGATCGTAGGCGTAAATGTTCAGGTAGTCGTCGCGGTCGGATACGAAGAAGATGCCGTCTTCCATCCACATCGGATCGCGGTCCGTGCGTACGTGATCGCTTATGTTTTGTGATCCGGATCCGTCCAGCTCGAAGATAAAAAGGTCCTGCGCCCAACCGCCCTGGTATCGCTTCCAGGTCCGAAAGTCGCGGAACAACGGCGAAAACAGGGCCCGGTCGCCTTCGGGGGACAGCACACCGGCCCCGGAAACGGCCATCGGCAGCGCGTCAGGCAGCCCGCCCGATAACTTCACCGTGTACAGCCGCGCATCCGTCAGGCCGAAGCCTTCGCGGAAGGACCGGAACAGCACGGCCTCGCCGTCCGGAGTCCAGCCGTAAACCTGGTGGTCGTAGCCCCAGCGTGCAGGCAGCGGCCCCTCGGACGGGTACCAGGTCAGGCGCGTGGGCTCGCCCCCGGTGACGGGGACCACGTACACTTGCTCCCCGCCGTCATACTGGCCTGTGAACGCGATACGCCGGCCATCCGGGGAAAAGCGGGCGAACAACTCCTGACCCGGATGCGAGGTCAGTCTCCGGACATTCGTACCGTTGGTATCGGCCAGCCACAAATCGCCGGCGTAGGTGAAGACGACCGTATCGTCGTGCAGGTCCGGGAATCTGAGCAGACGTGTTTCTGCGATGGCAGTCGATGTCAGAAGGCCTAGCAGGCCTGCAATGGCGGTTATACGCACGCGTGTCTCCGGTTGTAGACGTGTTGAAATCGGCGGGACGGGTTGCGGATTGTATCTTCCTGAGGAAATCCCGGATAGACGAACGCGCCGCAGATGCGATCGCAGTCCCGTTCAGTAACGCCTTCCCGCCGGCAGAGTAACTGTATATCCGTACAGCCCATGCTATAGTGCGCCGAGATTCCGAGACGGACTCCGATGACCCGATCGACCTTCCATCCCGCCGTAAGCGACTGGTTCGAGAAGTCTTTTTCCGAGCCCACGGCGGTCCAGAACGCCTCCTGGCCGGCGATCGCCCGCGGCGAGCATACGTTGCTGGCCGCACCCACGGGCTCGGGCAAGACGCTCGCTGCGTTCATGGCGAGTATCGACTCTCTTATAAAGGAAGGTCTGGAGCGCGGCCTGCCCGACGAGACCCGCGTCCTGTACATCTCGCCGCTCAAGGCGCTGTCCAACGACATCCAGAAGAACCTGCAGGTACCGCTCGTCGG